>VGKE01000015.1 GCA_016867195.1 Candidatus Nealsoniibacteriota bacterium
CATTTTATTTTCCGCATCCACAAACAAATTCAACGCCCGTTGTATTTCTGAGGAACTTAGTTCCTCAGATTGTTTTTGCATCTTTACTTGTTCTTCCCTGGTTAAACCAACTATCATCGGGTTTAAGGGTTCGGGGTTTATTTTCAGAAGAAGCCCCTGCCTTAAATAGCGAACCAAAGCTCTGGCGAACTCTTGAGGGTCGCAACCTCTTTCCAATGCCTCGTTTAAAAACTTCACCGCTCCCCCGCCATCTTTTTTAACAAGATAATCAACAAACTGACCGATTAAATTTATATCTGTTAAGCCCAATAAATTTTTCAAATCCTCGATTCTAATAAATGTTTCCTTGTTTAAAATACCGGCAAAAGTCAAGGCCTGGTCTAATAAACCCTCGGCGTCCCTGACAGAGCCGCCGGAATTCAAAGCAATTAATTCCAGGGCTGTTTTTTCAATTTTTACTCCCTCTTTTTTAGAAATAATTTCTAATCGTTTAACAATTTCCGGTAAGGTTAATTTTCTGAAATCAAACCGCTGACAACGGGAAATAATGGTGGGAATCATTTTATGAATTTCCGTAGTGGCCAAAATAAATATGGCGTGAGAAGGCGGCTCTTCTAAAGTTTTTAAAAGAGCGTTGGCCGCTTCCTTCGTGAGTTGGTGACACTCATCCACAACAAAGACCTTGTATTTTTCTTTAACCGGCGAGAATTTAATCCCCTCCCTTAATTCCCGAATTTCATCAATGCCCCGATGGGAAGCGGCGTCAATCTCAATTAAATCAAGAGACCGACCGTCTCTGATTTCTAAACAAGAGGGGCACTTACCGCAAGGCTCGCATTGATTGTTTTGACGATTGCGGCAGTTTACCGCCTTGGCTAAAAGTCGGGCAATGCTTGTTTTTCCCGAGCCCCTTGGGCCAGAAAATAAATAAGCGTGAGAAATCATTCCCGAACCGAGAGCGTTGCTCAAGGTTTGAACAATGTGCTCTTGACCGATGATTTCAGCAAATGTCTGCGGCCTATATTTTCGATATAAAACCAAATTGCTCATATTTATTTTTTAAAAACAAAAATTTTATATCCCAAAAAATTCCACATAAAAACGCAAAGTATCGCAATAAACGCGCCGATATTCGCCCAAATTTCTTCCGATATTCCGAATTGAGGCCCTATCAGGTTAACGATAAAGGAAGCAATTCCGATGTTTAGAAGAAAACCGATTCCGGCAACAAGGGCGAACTTGCCAAATTCCCCTATTCCGACTTTTGTCTCTTTTTTTTCAAAAGTCCAAAATTTATTCCAAAAATACGAATTGACAATAGAACAAATAAAAGAAAATCCTTTGAAAAAAGAATATATTGTTCCGGCAAATATTTCGGAAATAAGCATTAATATGTTTAAAATTCCCAAATCCACAAAAGTGTTTGAAGCACCAACGAGAACGAATTTGGCAAACTGAAAAAAAACGGGAATTTTAACGCTGATAAGTTTTGAAACATAAACTCCAATAAGGGAGATAATTGGAAAGACGAACGGAAAGAGAAACGAAGCAGAAAGAACCGCGGGCGGCACGCTTGAGTTAAATATCGGCGAATATCTCAAAACCACTATTGATATTATGGCTATTATCTCCCCTATCACCAAAGGAGATATTATGTCTGATCTTTTTAATCTTTTCATTTATTTTATCTTGAATTACGAAATACCCCATTTGTCATTCTGAACGTAGCGAAGAATCCCATGTATACCAGAAATGGATGGGATTTTTTATTCTATCATAAAGTTGTTCTATTAGTAAATAAGGTCAACCATTTTTCAAAATATAATAAAAATGATAGAATAAAATTATTATTAGGATTATCGCTTATAATATTATGCTTAAACTTTATAACACCCTAACCAGGAAAAAAGAAACCTTTAAACCAATAAAACCCGGCCGGGTCGGGATTTATTCCTGCGGACCAACGGTTTATTGGTATCAGCATATCGGCCATATGTACGCCTATGTTCAGTGGGATATTTTAGTCCGGTTTTTGAAACACAATGGTTATAAGGTTAAATGGGTGATGAACATTACCGATGTCGGCCATATGACTTCTGACGAGGACTCTGGCGAAGATAAAATGGAAAAAGGGGCGAAACGGGAGAATTTGACCGTCTGGGAAATTGCCGATAAATACTTAAAGCAATTTGTTCAAAGTATGGAGTTGTTAAAAATTCAAAAGCCGAATATTTTATGCCGAGCAACGGACCATATAAAAGAACAGATAGAATTGATTAAAAAAATAGAAAAAAACGGTTTCGCCTATAAAACAAAGACTGGATTGGTTTTTAACACTTCAAAATTTCCCGATTATCCAAAATTTGCCAGATTGAATCTTAAAAAACAATACGTTGGCAAACGGGTGGAAATTGATCCGGAAAAGAAAAAACCCTGGGATTTCCTCCTCTGGGTCACGAATCAACCTCAGCATATTATGCAATGGGAAAGTCCATGGAAATCGGGTTTTCCCGGCTGGCACATTGAATGTACGGCAATGTCAACAAAATATCTTGGCAAAAGATTTGATATTCATACCGGCGGCAAAGAACATATACCCGTTCATCATACTAATGAAATCGCCCAGGCATACGGCGCCTTTGGACAACAAACCGCCAACTTTTGGCTCCATAACGAATGGCTTTTAATAGATAAAGTTAAAGTAAGCAAAAGTTTAGGAAATATTGTTTTAATGGCGGACTTAATTAAAAAGGGCTCCAATCCCCTTTCTTTAAGATATCTTTTTTTAACCTCTCATTACCGCCGGGGATTGAATTTCAGCTGGAAATCATTGGAAGCAGCCCAAACCGCGTTAAATAAATTTTACGACTTTTTTGCTTCTCTAAAAAACTCTAAAGGAAAAATAAATTCTGCCTACAAGAAAAAATTTTTAGAAATTTTAAATAATGATTTAGACGCACCGGGCGCTCTGGCTCTTGCCTGGAAACTGTTGAAAGATAAAAAAATAAAAAATCAGGATAAAAGAAAAACTCTTTTGGATTTTGACAGGGTGCTTGGTTTTAATCTAAGGGAAATCAAAAAACCGACTATCCCCGAGGAAATAAAAAAACTTGTTGCAAAAAGAGAAAAATTCAGAAAAGAAAAAAACTGGAAATTAGCCGATGAAGTTAGAAAAGAAATTGAAAGGCGCGGCTATAGAATTGAAGACACTGAAAAAGGTCCGATAATTAAACCAAACTGACTTTTCAAAAAAAAGACCCCGTTCCAACTACAGGTAAACGAAACGTGGTCTTTTAGTTCCCGCTTTTTTGGGTCCGCTATCCCGTCTGCTTTCGGGGCCTTGCCATGTAATTTGCCGCAGCGCCTGCAAGATAAGCGTCTTCAATGCGTCCTTGTTCCAGGGCGCGAGCCGCTATTTTCCTCATCCTTTCAATGGCCTGAGGATCCTTGGCAAGTTCACTATCTAATCTTTTGGCAAGTTCTTTGGAAATACTTGCCCCCGCCACCAATAGATCTTTCTTCCCCATAACAAACGGCCTCCAAAAAATCGGTTTTGAAATGAAAAGAACACCACTAAAGAACAATAAACAACAATGATTGTAGCACTGCCAAACCCCCTGTCAAGTGAAAAAAAATAGATTTTACATTTGACTTTTGGCGCCTGAGAGAGTAAAAATAAAATATGACAAACAATACTCTTGAAAAATTACCGCCCCAGAATATTGAAGCGGAAAAATCCCTGTTGGGATGTTTAATGCTGGATAAAAACGCCATTATAAAAGTGGCTGATTTTTTACAGATAAAGGATTTTTATAGACAAAACCATCAGCAAATTTATCAGGTAATTCTGGATATTTTTGAAAAAGGAGAGCCGGTTGACTTCCTGTCTGTTTCCAGTCGACTCAAAGAAAAAGGGATTTTAGAAGAAATCGGAGGAAACAGTTATTTAACCGAGTTGGTCAACACTGTGCCCACTGCTACCCATATTTCAAATTATGCCAAAATTGTTCAAAGAAAAAGAATTCTAAGGGACTTAATTGAAACAAGCCAGGAAATCAATCTGATGGGTTATAAAGAAGAAGAAGATATTGACGTTCTCCTGGACCGAGCCGAACAAAGAGTCTTTAGCATTGCTCAAAAAAGCTTAACCCAGAGATTTATTCCGGTTAAAGACGGGCTGGAAGAAGCGTTTGAAAGAATTGAACAACTCTCAAAACATCAGGGCGGTCTTCGGGGCCTGCCAACCGGATTTACCGCTTTAGATAATATTTTGGCCGGTTTACAAAAATCAGACCTTATAATATTGGCCTCGCGACCGAGTATGGGAAAATCAACCTTAGCCGTCAATATTGCGACAAATATCGCCATCAGTCAAAAAATTCCAATTGGTATTTTTAGTTTAGAAATGTCAAGAGACCAAATCATTGACCGCTTAATTGCCAGTTTGGCCAATGTTGATTTATGGCGTTTGCGAACCGGTCGGCTTTCAAGCCAGGGCGATGATAATGACTTTACCAGGATTCAATACGCAATGGGTCAGTTATCCGAAGCGCCAATTTATATTGACGACGCCGCTACTTCCAATGTTTTACAAATGAGAGCAATGGCCAGACGGCTCCAGGCAGAACACGGCTTAGGGCTAATTGTTATTGATTATTTGCAACTAATGGAATCGAGAAACCAGACATTCAGTTTGGTCCAACAGGTTTCAGAAATCTCCCGCGCCCTGAAGGGATTAGCCAGGGAACTTAATGTCCCGGTTCTTGCCCTGTCTCAACTTTCCAGAGCAGTGGAGCACCGAACCCCCCAGATCCCCCGCCTGGCCGACCTAAGAGAATCAGGCTCATTAGAGCAAGACTCGGACGTAGTTTTATTTATTTATAGAGAAGACCGCTACAGCTCAGAAACATCTAAAAAAAATATTACTGACATTATTATTGCCAAACACCGAAACGGTCCTATTGGAAAGGTTGAGCTTTATTTTGACGACCAGAGAGTTTGTTTTAGAAATTTAGAGAAAGGAGAATACCAGGAAGAAGATTAAGAGGGATTAAGAGAGGTCTGACCTCCCCCGTACGGCGGAGGTCAGACCTCTAAAAAACTTTATGCACCCCCAATCCATTCAAAAACTAATTGATTTATTCAGCAAGTTCCCCACCGTTGGGCCACGGATTGCTACCCGATTTGTTTTTTATTTAATAAAAATGCCGGGTAATAAATTTGAAGAACTAATGAATTCTTTAAAAAAATTGAAACAGATGATAAAACTCTGCCCATCCTGTTTTAACCCTTTTGACCCTTCGGCAAACTCAGGACAAGCCCTTCAATCAACTTCGGAACAAAAAGGAACCCTCTGCCCTATCTGCCAGAATAATTCAAGAGACAAAAATATATTATGTATTGTAGAAAAAGAAACTGATTTGGAGGCAATTGAAAAAACAAAACTCTACAAAGGAATTTATTTTATTTTGGGAGGGACGATAAATCTCAAAAAAGAAAAAGGAATCAGAATAAAGGAATTAAAAGAAAAAATAACCAGGGAAAATTTCAAAGAAATTATTATAGCAATAAACCCCACCCTGGAAGGAGAATCTACTAGTTTATTTTTGCAAAGAGAATTAAAACCTTTTGGAATAAAAATAACAAAACTGGGCAGAGGCCTGCCCATTGGCGGAGAGTTAGAATACGCAGACGAAGAAACCTTATCTTCAGCTTTGGAGGGAAGAAGATAAATCCCGTTTCTAACGGGATTTATTTAGGATTCTATTTTCTTTATCTCTACTTCGGTAAACGGCTGGCGATGGCCGGTTTTCTTTTTGTAACGGGTTTTTGGTTTGTATTTAAAGACGATTACTTTCTTAGCTTTACCTTGGGATAAAATCTTGCCAATAACCTTAGCTCCTTTTACTAAAGGATTACCAATTTGAATTTTCTTATTTTTTTCAACAAGCAAAACCTGGTCAAAGGTTATTTCTTTACCCCCTTCTTCTTTTATCTTCTCTATTCTTATTTTATCTCCAAGAGAAACTTTATACTGTTTCCCTCCTGTTTTTATTACTGCTAACATAATAAAAAATTACTCTAATTGACCTAATTATTCTAATTTCTAATTATTCTAATCAAATCCCAAGTCCCAATTTCTAATGTCTAAACCGTTTTGGTCATTTTGTCATTGGTCATTGGGCATTGATTAGGTTAATTAGAATAATTAGGTTAATTAAAAATTTTAACAAAATATTCCTACTCATCAAGCATTGGAACATCAACTTCTTCTTCTGGTAATTTAATCTTTGTTTCTTTATCTGTTATTCTTACCACATCTTTATCTACTTTGGCAAGTTCTTTTCTGGCTTTGTTATAAGTGCTGACTGTAACGCCCAAATGATTGCCCAATTTTGACATATATTCCGAATAAGCCCCCATATGTCTTCCTAACTTATCCACTTGCCTTATAATATCTTTCGCCTGCTCTGAAATTTTTTGATTTCTTAATCCCTGCAAAACTGTTTGCAAATACGCTAAAAATGATGTTGGAGAAACGACAATTACTTTTTTCTTGCCTGCATAATATATCAAGTTGTTTGTTTCATCGGTTATTGTCCCCACTTTATTTATAAGCAAATCATAATAAACCGCTTCCGAAGGAATAAACATAAAAGCAAAATCCATTGTATTTTCTTCCGGCTTAACATATTTGGAGGTTTCTTCTATTCTTATTTTTAAATCATTGATAAAAGCTTTTTCGTATTTCCTTTTCTCTTCGCCATCCGACTCTATTGCCCGATTATAGTTTTCTAAACTAAACTTAGAATCAATTGGTATAATATGTTTATCTATAAATACTACTGCGTCTACGATGGTCCCGTCTTTAAAAGAATATTGAGGCTGGTAAGAACCGGGGGGTAAGACATTTTTTAAGACAATCTCTAAATAATACTCCCCCAAAACCCCCCTTTGTTTTGGATTTTTTAAAACATCCTGGAGATTACGAAGCTGGTCGGCGAAGCCGACAACCTGTTTATTGGTTTCATCTAAGCGAGTTAATTTTTCAGTAACATCCTGAATAATCTTAGCTGATTGACCAAACTGGGTCTGAATTGCTCTG
>VGKE01000016.1 GCA_016867195.1 Candidatus Nealsoniibacteriota bacterium
GTCAGTAATACCCTCAACAATAACCGCGATTCCAACCGGTCCGAAGCCCTCAAAAATAATTTCTTCCATTTTTTCTCCAGCAATTTTTCCCGTCCCCCTATCAATTGCCCGCTGAACATTGTCTTTGGGCATATTAAGGGTCTTTGCTTGCTCAATGGCCAGCCGTAATTTATGATTGGTGGCCGGGTCGCCACCGGTTTTTGCCGCCAGAGTAATCAAACGAGCAACCTTTGAAAAGGCCTTGCCCTTTTTAGCGTCGGTAATTGCTTTCTGGTGTTTTATGCTGGAAAAATGACTGTGCCCGCTCATAATAATTTATTTTACTCTAAAAAATGAATTTTGTCTAATTTTTATTGATTTTTTTAAGAAATAAAGTTATTCCGGCCGAGAAAATCGCAACAACAAAAGCTATCAGTAATGGCAGCGAACTTCTGTTATTTATTTCCCGGGGCAGAAGATTTAGTACTTTTTCTTCGATGTCCGCGGCTCCTTTTTCAGTTATCTGAGGTCCGACCTCGGATAGTTTTTGTTCTGGCGCCTTTATTGGCGCTGCTGGCAATAATGCCTGCTCTGATACTGGTTTTAGTTCTGGAATTTTTGCCGGCAAGGTTTCCGGATTAACCCGAGCCAATCCGGCCAATCCTTGGTCTTTTATTTTTTTTAAAGTTACCTCTCCTATTCCTCCAATCTTAATTAAATCATCTAAAGAACTAAACGGCCTTGCTTCTATTATCCTTTGCGCCAGCACGGGTCCGATGCCGATTATCCTTTCTAATTCCTTTGATGAGGCGCTATTAATATCTATTAAGTCCATCCCCCAGGCAACAGGGGTTAAAATTAATAATAAAACAAAAAAGAGGCAAAAAATTTTTTTCATATTTTTCTATTATAGCAAATAAAAAACGTTAAAGAATATTAACGGATTTTTATTTCTTTTTACTTTAGTAAAGAAGTAGAATTCTAACTCAACAACCTTTGATTGTTTTTAAAACTTATTCCTAAGTGTTGATAGGCAGACCTGGTAGCAACCCGACCCCGGGGAGTTCTTTCAATAAAGCCCAGCTGCATTAAGTAGGGTTCATAAATATCCAGAACCGCATCCTCTTCTTCACCCGCGCTGACTGATATTGCCTGAAGACCGGCCGGCCCGCCCTCAAACTTTTTAATAATCGCTTCTAAGATTTTTCTGTCGCCTATTTCAAGGCCAAGTCCGTCAATTTCTAAAAACTCCAAGGCCTTTCTGGCAAAATTCGCAGTAATTATTCCCTGACCTTCAACCTGAGCAAAGTCCCTGGCCCTTTTCAAGAGGCGATTGGCAACCCTCGGAGTAAATCGAGAACACTTAGCCAAAAGTTCAATAGCCCCGGGCTCTATTTCTAATTTTAAGAGATGGCTTGACCTTTGAATTATTTTTTCAATATCTTCTTGTTTGTAAAAATCAAGTTGAAAAGTTGCCCCAAAACGATTTCTTAAGGGGGCGGACAATAATGCCAGGCGGGTGGTGGCTCCAATCAAAGTAAATCTAGGCAATTTCATTTCCATTGTTCTGGCCATTGGCCCCTTGCCCAAAACAAGATTTAGTTTAAAGTCTTCTAAGGCCGGGTAGGTAAATTCCTCTATTAAACGGTTAAGCCGGTGCAACTCATCAATAAAAAGAACATCGCCCTCATTAAGATTAGTCAAAATCGCGGCTAAATCGCCGACTTTTTCAATGGCCGGACCGGCAATTTGCCTAATGTTTGCTCCGAGTTCTTTTGCCACTAAATAAGATAAAGTTGTCTTTCCCAATCCGCTATTGCCGTAAAAAAGCAAGTGCTCGCAACAGGACTCGCCTCTTTTCTTTGCCGCTTCAATGATTATCTGGATATTCTTTTTGATTTTTTCCTGACCAATATAATCCTGCCAGGTTTTTGGCCGTAGGGTTAAATCAAAGGTTTTATCTTCTTCGGTCAGTATCGGAGAAGTGGTGTCTCTTGACAAATTTTTCATAATATACTAAAATAGAGAATAATAAAACTAAAGACAGGTCTTGGGCTGAGGGCTTGGATTCCTCTGCAGATGGAAAGCTTGGTGAAAACGAAGCTTCTCCTCGAGACGTTTCTAAACTTTAGCTTTTAAAGTCGCCCCTCAGCCCAAGGCCTGGCTTTTTTATTCCACTGCCACTCTTTCTACCTCTTCAATTGTAGTCATTCCTTGAAGGACTTTTAGAAATCCATCCTGACGCATTAAAACCATTCCTTTTTTTATAGCTAAGTCCTTCATTTCTGAACTCGCCGGGGAGGTTAAAATAAATTTTTCCATTTCCGCATCAACTAATAAAAATTCATAAATGCCAATTCTCTTTCGATAACCAGTCTTATTGCATTCTTTGCAACCCCTGACCTCGGGGATTTTTAATTCCTTGGTTAATTTTGGGACTTTAATTTGAGGAGAAATATTTTTCAGGGCTTTTTTTATTTTAATCAACTCTTCCGGCGAAACTCTCTTTAGGACGTGGCACTTTTGACAAACCCTTCTAACCAATCGCTGTGCAATTGCCATATTAATAGCCGGCGCAATATTGATTGAATTCTCGCCCAAAGCCTGGAGCCGGGCAATGGTGCCGGTAGCGTCATTGGTGTGGAGCGTAGTTAAAACCAAATGACCGGTCAGAGCTGCCTGAAGGGCAATTTTAGCCGTTTCCAGATCCCTAATTTCGCCCACCAAAACCACATCGGGGTCCTGACGCATTATTGATCTCAAACCATTGGCAAAATCATAACCCCTGCCCGGATCCACCTGGGTTTGAGAAATTCCTTCAAGATGGTATTCAATCGGGTCCTCAATGGTGATAACTTTTACCTCCGGCTGATTAAGTTTTTTCAAAATAGCATAAAGGGTTGTTGTTTTTCCGGAACCGGTAGGGCCGGTCACCGCAATCATTCCGTTTGGTTTTTCAATCTCTTTATTAAAAACATCGGCTAAATCATCTCTTAAACCAAGGGCCTCTACATCAATTAAGTTTTTAGGGTTTAAAATCCTTAAAACAATCGTTTCCCCATATTCAGAGGGCAAAGAAGAAGCCCTGATTTCAATCGGGGTTTCTTCTAATAAAACAGAGAAACGGCCATCCTGGGGCCGGTCGTGAACATTTAACTTCAATCCGGAAAGCAGCTTTATTCTTGAAATAAGACCTTGATATACCTTTAAATCAAAAAACAAAACGTCTTGTAAAATCCCGTCAACCCTAACCCTTAATCTGGACCGCTTCTCTTCCGGCTCAATATGAATATCTGAGGCCTCTAGGATAATTGAACTAATTAAAATAACTTCTAAAAGTTCGGTTGTGCTTTTTCCCAGAGAGGAATTAATTTTTTCTTTAAAATCAAGGATATTTTTAATTTCTCTTTGAGTCTCCTGAGACATTGACCGGGAGATTTCAACCTCGCCGGTTATTTTTTTTGCCTGTTCCATGTTAAAATATATTAACATGAACCCCCACACCAATCAACCCTCCGCGCAAAAACCAATGGTAAATTTTAACGTGGAGGTAAGCGGCTCGGGCCAAACAAAAAAAACGGCGGAAAAATTTGCCAGAAAAATTTTAAGGGAAAAACCAAAAAAGTCAGCCCTTGTTATTGGTTTAATAGGAGAACTTGGCTCTGGAAAGACCACCTTTTTGCAGGGATTTGCTAAAGGATTAGCCATTAGAGAGAAAGTTCTTAGCCCTACTTTTATAATTTATAGAAAAATCCAAATTCCAAAATCCAAATGTCAAATCAAATCCAAAACCCAAAATCAAAATTTTTATTTTTTCTATCACTTTGATTGTTATAGAATAGAAAATCCAAAAGAATTGCTAAGTTTAGGTTTCGCGGAAATTATTTCTAATCCCAAAAACATCGTTGCCATTGAATGGGCTGATAAAATCAAAAAAATATTACCCACGAACACTATTTGGATTAAATTTGAATTTATAGACGAAAAAACAAGAAAAATCCATAGGGTCTATAAATAGTTTTTATTTGGAGATTTTGTGATAAAATAAAAAAATGACCGAAGAAAAAAAGCGGTTAATTATTATTGATGGCAACGCAATAATTCATCGGGCTTTTCACGCCCTCCCGGCTCTGACAACTAAAAAAGGAGAGCTCATTAATGCCATTTATGGATTTTTATTGGTTTTTTTTAAAACAATTAAAGAATTCCGGCCCGATTTTATCGCAGCAACCTTTGACTTCCCCGCTCCAACTTTTAGACATCAAAAATACAAACCATATAAAGCAACCCGGGAAAAAGCGCCAGAAGAACTTTACGAGCAGATTCCCAAGATAAAAAAAATTTTGGGAACTCTTAATGTTCAAATTTTTGAAAAACCGGGCTTTGAAGCCGATGACTTAATCGGCACTATTTCCAAAAAGGGAGGGGAGGGAACTGAAACAATTATTTTGACCGGTGATTTAGACGCCCTGCAATTAGTTGACGAAAATATCAGGGTCTATGCTCTTAGAAAGGGTTTGAAAGATACAATTTTGTATGACCGAGAAAAGGTTAAAGAAAAATATAATGGCTTGGGACCTGAGCAATTAATTAATTTTAAATCCTTAAGAGGAGATCCTTCAGATAATATCCCGGGCGTGCCGGGAATTGGAGAAAAAACAGCAATTAAATTAATAAAAGAATTTGGAACCTTGGAAAATTTATATTCTTCACTTAATAAAGTAAATCAATCTCTTCAGGTTAAACTCCGGGAACATAAAGAACAGGCATTTATTTCTAAGATGTTGGCTAAGATAAAATTAGACGTTCCAGTTGAATTTGATTTAGAGAAATGCCGCTGGGGAGAATATAATAAAGAAAAGGTCGTCCAAATTCTTAAGGCTTACGATTTTCAAAGCTTGATTAAGCGCCTGCCGGAGAAACAAAAAAAAGAAAATTTAAGTCTATTAAAATAATAAAAGCGGAAATGTTCTGGAGAAAAAAAAGAAAAGATATAGAAGAATTTTACCAGAAATTGCCCAAGAAAGAACTCTCAATTATTAGTTATTTAACTGATGGACTTTTAGTTTTTGATAGATATAGCCGGCTCTCTTTAATTAATCCTCGGGCAGAAGAACTTCTCGGAGTTAAAAAAGAAAAGGTTCTGGGGGTTTCTTTCCTGAATTTATATCCTTTCCCTAAATTCAAATCATTAATTTCTTTTTTAGGCGGTGAAATTAAAAATGTTTCAAGAAAAGAGGTTCAAATTAAAGAGGGGTTTATCATAGAAGTCACCGCCATCCCAATGGAAGTTGAAAAAGAAAAATTTGGAACAATTGTCCTTTTACATAATATCAGCCGGGAAAAATTGATTGAAAAAATGAAAAATGAATTCGTTTCTCTGGCCGCTCATAAATTACGAACCCCAACCTCGGCGACAAAGTGGAGTTTAGGCATGTTGTTAAGCGGCGATTTCGGCATAATATCTGACCAACAAAGAGCGATCTTAAAAAAAACCTACCTCACTAACGAAAGAATGATTGAACTAATTGAGGATTTACTTAACGTTGCTACCATTGAAGAGGGGAAATATCTTTCCAAGGTGGCTCTTTCCAATATTGAGGAAGTAATTCAATTAGTAGTTGACAACAACCTGGAAAGGGCAAGAAATAAAAGCATTGGGTTAGAATTTAGAAAATCAAAAGAAAAAATACAAAATATTATGTTGGATAAAAAGAAAATGGAAATGGCAATTGAAAATATTATTGATAATGCCATCAAATATACGAATCCCGGCGGCAGAATTACTGTTTTTTTAAAAGGTATTAAAAAAAACATAGAAATAAAAATAAAAGATTCCGGCATAGGAATTCCCGAGGAACAACAAGAAAGGATTTTTTCTAAATTTTTCCGGGGCAGTAATGTAATGAGAATGGAAACAGAAGGAAGCGGATTGGGTTTGTTTATAGCCAAAAATATTATTGAGGCGCATGAGGGACAAATTTGGTTTGATTCCAAAAAGGGAAAGGGAACCACTTTTTATATTAATCTTCCTTTAAAAGAGAAATATGGAGAATTTTTAACCGAGGAGTTTTACTAACCCCCTGGATATTGTATTTACTTCTTAAATAGGATAAAATATATTATTAGGTCGCTGAATAATTTGGCGTAGTTTTGTGTAAAGTTTGGCGTAGTTTTGCGATAAGAACATTTTTATCGCTAAATCACGCGAAACAACACGCCAAACCACGCAATCAATTTTTTAACGCTTTCATTATATGGCAAAGAAAATTCTCATAATAGAAGACGATAAATTTCTCCGAAGGGTTATTTCCCAAAAACTTAGCCGAGAAGGTTATGAAATTTCTGAGGCAGTAGACGGAGAAAAAGGGGTAAAATTAACCCAGGAGGAAAATCCTGATTTAGTCCTTTTAGACCTTATTCTGCCGGGGATGGATGGCTTTGAGGTTTTAGCCAACCTGAAAAAAAACCCTCAGTTGTCTAAAATTCCCGTAATTATTCTCTCCAATCTCGGCCAGAGGGAAGATATTGATAAGGGCTTAAAAATGGGCGCGGTTGACTATCTGGTTAAGGCCCACTTTACTCCTGGCGAAATAATTGATAGAATTGACAGGGCATTAATGAAGTAGTTGGTAGTTGGTAGTTGGTAATAGAGGCCCTTTGGGGCCTTTATTTATTGGACAGATTTTTTAAGCGGTGTAAAATAAACTAATAACTATGCTTACCAAAGAAGAAGCGGAGAAATTAATGAAAACAAAAGGCGAAATAAGAGGTATGGCTCTTAAAGTTGATTGGGATTTTATTATTGAGACAAAAGGAGAAGAAGGCCTTAAAAGAGTAGAGGCCAGGATGGCAGAATTGAGTTTTCCTTTAAAACATAGAGAAATAAAACAAATGAATTTTTATCCTATAGGTTTTGGCGCTCTTTCTTTATTAGTCGTAAAAGAAATTTT
>VGKE01000017.1 GCA_016867195.1 Candidatus Nealsoniibacteriota bacterium
AACATTGGCTGTCCCATAAATCTTTGCCCTGACTCGTTTATGCCTCCTATATCTCTTTTCACGTTTTTCTAACATATTTCTAAGCGCCGGTAGTAATGACTTTTTTGCCGTCTTTCCGACGAACCGCCTCGCCTAAATACCTTATTCCCTTTCCTTTATAGGGTTCAGGCGGCTTAACTCTTCTCACCTGAGCGGAAACTTGACCAACAATTTCTTTGTCAATGCCGGAAATGTTAATTATATTTTTTTCTACTGAGAACTTTATCCCCTCTATCTTTTTGATTCTAACCGGATGAGAGAATCCAATATTCAAAACCAAGTCTTCTCCTTCTAAACTTGCTTTATAACCAATCCCCTGAACTTCTAATTTTTTTTCATAACCATCAACAACTCCCTTGACCATATTAGAAATCAAAGTTCTGGTTAAACCCCATAATGCCTTTATTTTTTTTGCCTGCCCCATAGGCACCGCTCTTTTTCCTAAAAAGGCGGGGTCCTTCGGAGTCTCTTTTTGAGGCGAAACAAAAATTTTTCCTTCTTTCAGTTCAATTTTAATCTCAGGCCGAATTTCTCTCTGAAGCTCGCCTTTCAGACCTTTAATAAAAATTTTCTGACCATCTATTCTAATTTCTACATTCTGCGGTATTGTTATTGGTTTTTTACCTATTCTACTCATATTACCATATTTCACATATTACCTCTCCTCCTAACTTCTTTTTCTTCGCCTCCTTATCAGTCATCAACCCTTTTGAAGTGGAAATTATCGCCATACCAACCCCGCCCTTAACCGGCTTTAATTCCTTTACTCCCGAATAAATTCTCTGACCGGGCCTGGAAACTCTTTTTAAACCGGAAATAACCGGAGGATATTTTAAAGTAATTTCAATCATCTGTTTTGTTTTTCTTTTTTTCCTCTCAATCTTGGCGACAAATCCTTCTTTCTTTAAAATCTCGGCAATCCCATAATTTAACCTGGAAAAAGAAATAGCCACCGTTGGTTTTAACACGGCCTGGGCATTTCTTATTCTATTTAACATATCTGTTATTGGATCCATAAAAGAAATTTCTAATTATTCTAATTTCTAATTAACCCTAGTGGCAGAAACTTCGTTTCGCTACGGGGCAGACTAATCAAATCCCAATTCCTAAATGTCTAATATCTAAATTTTTGGTCATTGGTCATTGGGTATTGATTAGAATAATTAGGTTAATTAGTCATTTTTATTTTACCATGACGATTTCTTAACTCCGGGGATTTCTCCTCTATTCGCCATCTCGCGAAAACATATCCTGCATAACCCAAACTCTCTCATATATCCCCTTTTTCTACCACATCTAAAACAACGTCTGCTTATTCTACTTTTATACTTCGGTTTTTTCTTTGATTTTGCAATTTGGGCTTTGGTCGCCATAACTTCATTTAAATATTCAAGCATTAAAACATTAAAACATAATGTTTTTATGTTTGGATGTTTTTATGTTTGGATGATTTGATGGGGAACCCGAGCAATTTTAATAATTCAATTCCTTCCTTTCGGTTTTCAGCGCTTGTAACAACGGTTATCTCAAAGCTAAAAATATTTTTTGCTTTCTCGGCCAAGACCTCCGGAAAAACAATCTGTTCTTTGATGGGAATGGTAAGATTTCCTTTTTTGTCAAATGATTTTATATTAATACCCTGAAAATCGCGAGACCGGGGCAGAGCAATATGAATCATTCTTTCTAAAAAGTCAAACATCTTTTTCTTTCGCAGTGTAATCATTGCTCCGATTGGCATCCCTTTTCTTGTTTTAAATCCGGCAATTGATTTTTTTGCCTTAGTTAAAATTAACCGCTGACCGCAAATTAAAGCAAGGTCCTCTAAAATAGCTGTCCAAATTTTTTTTTGCTCTTCTGATGTCTTTCCGCTAACCAACCTACCAAAGCCGATATTAACTACAACTTTCTTAATTTTAGGAACAGCCATCGGGTTTTTATAGCCGAATTTTTTCATCATTTCAGGTACTACTTCTTTTTCAAATTTATCTTTAAGTATAAGCATTATAATTTCTAATTTTAAATTTTGAATTTTAATTCAATGACTGAATTTTTTAATTTTAAAACCGTTTTCTAAAATTAAATCATTTAAAATTGATTTAAAATTTGAAATTTGAAATTTAAAATTCTATCTTAAATCTCTTGATTACATTTCTTACAAATCCTATATTTTTTCCCTCCTTCCGTTTTATATTCCACCCTTGCTGGTTTCCCGCATTTTGGACAGATAAGCTTCACATTAGAAACATTAAAAGGAACTGGCATTTCCACAATTTGACCCTTTTCTCCGGACTTTTTGGGTCTGTTGTGTTTCTTCCTTAAATTTATTCCCTCAACAACAACTCTATCTTCTTTTGGAAGCGCCCTTACAATCTTACCCGACCGACCTTTATCTTTGCCAGAAATTATTAAAACTTTATCGCCTTTTTTAATCTTCATAACTAAATCAAATAAGGTCTGACGCCAATCCGGCTATTGTTTCAAAACCCTTTTCTTTTAATTCCCGGGCCACTGGACCAAAAATCCTTCCTCCTTTTGGTTGGCGCCCCGCGTCTAAAATTATCACTGCATTATCATCAAAACGGATATAAGAACCGTCGCCTCGCCTTAGGGATTTTTTCTGTCTGATAATAACCGCTTTGACAACATCGTGCTTTTTAACCGGTCTTCTGGGTTCAGCGACCTTAACCGCTCCTACGATAATATCTCCGATTTGAGCATACCTTCTCCCGGTTCCGCCTAAAACCTTGATACATTGAATTATTTTAGCCCCGCTATTATCAGCTACTTTTAACATTGTTCTTGGTTGAATCATAAACGAAAATTATCAATTTTCAATTTTCAATCAATGATTTAATTTTCAATTTTTGAACCAGTCGTTTTACTCCTTGTGATTCTGTGGAGCCAAACAAACTGTTTGAAAAATTAGGAAATTGAAAATTCATTGAAAATTGAAAATTGAAAATTAAACCTTTTTTATCACCCTCCACCTCTTATCTTTGCTCAACGGCCGACATTCCTCAATAATAATCCTGTCTCCAACGGAATACTCTCCCTTATTATAATGGGCTTTATATTTTTTGTGAACTCTAAATCTCCTCTTATATTTAGGATGCTCTTTTATCCTCTCCACCTTAATCACAATCGTCTTTTGCATTTTATTGGATACTATTGTTCCTGTTAATTTTCTTCTTGGCATATATAATCAAGATCTAATAATCAAGATACGATAACCAAATTTAATTATTGCTGTTTGGTGGTTGGTTATTGTTTAATGTTCGCATCTTGATTATTGATTATTGTCAATATTCTAGCAATGTCCTTCTTTATTTGCTGAATTTCTCTGACATTCTTTACTTTACCCGAGGCAAAATCAAAACGAAGCTGTCTTAATTTTTCTTGTTTATCTCTTAAAATTTCTTGCAATTCTTTTTGGGGTTTTTGTCTGATTTCTCCGATTTTCATTGTTTTATTGCTCTATTGTCCTATTGTCCTATTATACAATTATACATTGTTGACAAGATAAACAATGGAACATTTGAAAGAAAGTATATTGCTATGTAGCAATGAACTTTCTGTTTATGGAATAATTATCTCTTAACAAATTTAACTTTTACCGGCAATTTATCCGCGGCTTTTTTAAACGCTTCTCTGGCTTCTTTCTCCGGTATTCCTTCAATTTCAAAAATAATCCGACCTGGCCTGAGGGGAAAAACATAATATTCAACCCCCCCCTTTCCTCCGCCCATCGGAACCTCGGTTCCTTTTTTGGTTATCGGCTTATCGGGGAAAACTCTAATCCAGAGCTTTCCTCCTTTCCTCAAATATCTAATAATGGTCCTTCTGGACGCCTCAATTTGTCGGGCGCTAATCCATTTTGTTCCCATAGACTTCAACCCAAAACTGCCAAAAGCAAGCTCGGTTGACCTATTTTCAATCCCCCTAGAACGACCCTTTCTCCATTTTCTATGTTTAACTTTTTTCGGCATCAATATGGCCATAAGCACTTCGCTAAAATCAAAAATTAAAAATAAAATATCAAAAACACAAACATAAAAACATAAAAATTTTAGATTGGTTTTTAAACTTAATTTGTCTTTGCCCGCCTGCAACGCTATGCGTAGCATTGCGAGCAGGCATTTTTAATATGTATTTTTGATTTTTGGTTTTTAATTTTTTATTTTTCAAAACATTCTCCTTTATATACCCAGACCTTTACTCCAATAGTGCCGTAAGTGCAAAATGCCACGGCAGTTCCATAATCAATATTAGCCCTCAATGTTTGACGAGGAAGCTTGCCTGTTTTTAACCACTCTCTCCTGGCAATCTCTGTCCCGCCAAGCCTTCCAGAAACCTCAACCCTGACGCCCTGAACCTCCTTACAAACAGAAATTTTACTCAAGGCCTGTTTTAAAACCTTTCTAAAGGGAACTCTTTTTTCAATTTGCTGGGCAATCCATTGGGCGCTTAAATTAGCAGAAATCCAGGGATTTCTAACTTCTCTTATCTCAATCCTTATTTCTTCTCCTCCTTCTTTTTTTCTTAAAACCTTCTGCTTTAATTCTTTTCTCAACGCCTCAACTCCTTCTCCGCCCCGACCGATAATAAGACCCGGCCTGGCGCTGGAAATGATGATATTCGTCTTATTAGAAAATCTCTCTATTTCAATTCTATCAATCCCGATTATCTTTAATTTCTTGTTTAAAAACTCTCTGATTTTGAAATCTTCTTCCAGATATCCTGCCGGCTTTTTATAATATCCCCGACTATCCCAATCGATCAATTTTTTTACTCTGTATATTTTTGGATGGACTTTATGTGTCATACTAAAACGTTTTTCTTTGAAATATTCTTTTTATTCCCTTTTGAGCTTTTGGCTTTAGGATTTCTTCCTCCGGCCTCAATTTTGTCTGCCCCGCGGTTGAAGATTTTTTTACTTTTAACACTTCCTTTTCAATTTTTTCTTTACCCTCAACCATTTCTTTTTGAAAAGCGATAGAAGGTTTAACTTTCTTTCCTGTCGGGCGCGCTTCCTCTAAAACCATGGTTATATAAGAGGTCTTCTTCTGAATTCCCGAAACCGCGCCTCTGGCTCTGGGCATCCATCTTTTGTATTTCGGACCTTCGTCAACGGTAATTTTTGAGATATAAAGATTTGCGGGTTCTAATTGAAAGTTATTACGCGCATTGGCAATAGCTGATTTCAAAAGTTTAAGTATAAACGGTGCTGATTTTTTGGTGGTAAAATTTAAAATCGTTTGAGCATCCTCAACATTTTTCCCCCGAATCAAATCAGCCACTAATCTAACTTTTCTGGGAGATATTCTTAAATAATTTAGTTTAGCCGTAACTGGCATTATCCCATTTTAACACTTAAGCATTAAAACATTAAAAAATAATGTTTAAATGTTTTTATGTTTATTTATGTTAAGATGATTTCAGATTCTCCACTTCTTTCACGGCCGCCTTCTGCTCTTGTTCTCTTTGCATCTTACCGCCATGCCTGCCAAATTTTGTTGAGGGAGCAAATTCTCCTAATTTATGGCCGACCATATCTTCGGTAATATAAACCGGGATATGCTCTTTCCCGTTGTGAACTCCGAAAGTAAAACCAACCATCTCTGGCACAATTGTACAAACTCTTGACCAGGTTTTTATCATTGTTTGAGCGCCTGGTTTCAAATTCTTTACCTTCTTTAACAATTTTTCATCAATATATGGACCTTTTTTTAAACTTCTTGTCATAATTATTTTTTCTTGCGTCTTTGAATTATAAACTTATCTGTCCATTTTTTCTTTCTTGTTCTAACCCCTAAGGCCGGTTTCCCCCAAGGCGTTTTAGGATATTTTAAACCGATTGAGGTTCTTCCTTCGCCCCCTCCGTGAGGATGATCAACCGGATTCATGGCGCTTCCCCGCACTACGGGCCGCCTCCCCCCTAAACGACTCCTGCCCGCTTTTCCTACAATTTTGTATCGCCACTCAGGATAAGATACCATACCAACCGAGGCATAATTTTCCGCCAACAACATTCTAACCTCTTTTGAGGGCATTTCCAAATTTACATATTTGCCCTCAGAAGCCAATACTTTCGCGGCCGCGCCGGCTGACCTGACTATTTTCCCTCCCTGGCCGGGAGTTAATTCAACATTATAAACCATAGTTCCTATGGTAATATTTTTTAACTTTAACCGATTGCCCGTTCTAATCTCGGCTTTCTCTTGGCAAATTATTTTATCTCCGATTTTTATTCCCTGGGGCGCTATTTGATAACTTTTCTGTCCGCCTTCATGCTCTAAAAGCATTAAAAAGGCGGTGCGGCAGGGATCATATTCCAAAGCAATAACTTTAGCCGGAATATTAATCTTTTTTTGACCAAAATCAACGAGCCGGTATCTTCTTTTGACCCCGCCCCCTCGGTGCCGAACCGTTATTCTGCCGGTTCTTGCTCTTCCGGCTTTTTCTTTCAAAGTAATCAGTAATTTTTTCTCCGGCTTTTTTTTGGTCAATAATGATTTCATAATTTTCAATCAGAAATGTGAAACATCGGATGTTTCACGTTTTCCATTATCGGGGTAACACCTCGATCTTTT
>VGKE01000018.1 GCA_016867195.1 Candidatus Nealsoniibacteriota bacterium
TGTGGCGACATCCTCTACTAACTGCGACTCTGCCTTATCCTCCCGCATTATATTAAGTTTGTTTTTCAAAAAATGCTCGGTTGAATGAAAAGTCGGCTCCACCCTGGAGACATCAACTTCTTTTAACAACTCAAAATAATCTAAAATTGAAGAAAGGTCTTTCTGGAATTTTTTAATTTCAGATGCCGTCAATTTTATCCTGGCCAGTTTCGCTATGTGTTTAACCTCTTGTTGTTTAATCATTGTTAATAGTTAATAATTTTTAGCAATAGTAATTTCGTTATCTCGGCGGCGCTATTTCTTCGGTTCCGGATAATGTCTCGCTTAGTTTATCAATATTTTCCAGGACCATCCCGGCGCCCCTGACAACGGCTGTTGTCGGGTCTTCAATAATTTTGGTAGGCATTTTTACTTCTCTTTGAATCAAAATATCCAATCCTCTTAATAAACTTCCTCCGCCGCCAAGAAAAATACCTTTTGTCATAATATCGGCTAAAAGTTCTGGCGGTGTTTCTTCAACCGTAGTTTTTACCGCAGACACGATTTGCCTTACCGATCCCTCCATAGCGCTTCTAATATCGGCCTCGTTAACTAAAATTTCTTCCGGAAGGCCGGTGATTAAATTTCTTCCCCTTAAAGGAAGTTCTTTTTTATCTTTCTTTTTATCTGTCTCGCTTTTAGAATTAAGAGAACAGGCAGAACCAATTCCTATTTTAATTTGTTCAGCTGCCCGTTCCCCGATTAAAAGTTTGTATTCTTCCTGAGCAAAACGGATTATATCTTCGTTAAGTTTATCTCCGGCAACCCGCAAACTTTTTGCCAGCACTATCCCTCCTAAAGAAATTACCGCTACTTCGGTTGTTCCTCCGCCAATATCAACAATAAAATTCCCACCGGCCTCCTGAACCGCCAGTCTGGCCCCTATGGCAGCGGCCATTGGCTCTTCAATTAAAAATACTTCGCCTGCTCCGGCATTTTTAGCCGCGTCGCGAACGGCTTTTTTTTCAACTTCGGTCACTCCATAGGGAATGCCGACAATCACTCGAGGCCGGAGGCTTAAAACAAATTTTCCCTTACGAACCCGCTCAATAAAATATTTAAGCATCTGTTCGGTTACCTCAAAATCGGAAACCACTCCGTCAACCAGAGGCCTGGTGGCAACGATATAACCGGGAGTCCTGCCAACCATTTTCTTTGCCTCTGCCCCGATTGCTAAAATCTGACCTGTTTTTTGATTAACCGCCACAACCGAGGGTTCATTTATCACTATTCCTTTGTCCTGAACATAGACCAGAGAAGTAGCCGTGCCCAGGTCAATAGCGATATTTTGCGAAAAACGGGAAAAAAATTTATTTAACATAATGAATTAATTTTCACCAATTTGCTTTCTTTTTTTGCTCTTTTTTTAACTTCTAAACAATTACTTTTCAAGGTTTTTTCCGAAACAACCAATCTCGCCGGGATGCCGATTAAGTCAGCTTCAGTGAATTTTTCGCCAGGACTGACGTCTTCGCGGTCATCATATAATACTTCAGTTCCAGATTTCTGTAAACTATGGTAAATTTTATCTGCTTGATTTTTGCTTTTTGCTTTTTGATTTTTAATTTTGAGCAGGTGAACTGCGAACGGAGCCACTTCTTCCGGCCAGACAATCCCTTTTTCATCATGATTATGCTCAACAATGGCTGCCATCAACCGGGGAAGTCCTATGCCATAACAACCCATTATAACCGGCTTTTCTTTTCCGTTTTTATTTCTAAATTTTAATTCAAAAGGCAAAGAGTATTTATCTCCTAATTTAAAAATATTGCCCACCTCCACTCCCTTCTCCTTATAAAACTCCGAGCAATCACACTTCGGACATTTTTCAAAATCTTTCTTAACTTCTTGATTAATGGCGAAATCACATCGGGAACAAAGATATAGAACATCCTCGCCCGCTTCTGTCAATACCTGGTATTCGTGAGAATATTTGGAAAAGGTTCCTCCGGAAGCCAGGGTTTTATAACTTTTCACTCCGCACCTCTTAAATATCTTAAAATAAGCCCGGGCCACTTTTTCATAATATTGATTTAATTCTTTTTCATCTTTATGAAAAGAATAAAGGTCTTTCATTAAAAATTCCCGCGTTCTTAAAAGGCCCGATTTTACCCTTAATTCATTTCTGAATTTGGTCTGAATTTGAAACAAATAAAAAGGCAGGTCTTTATAAGAAAGAACCACCTTTTTAGCCAGGGGCGATATAATCTCTTCATGGGTCGGGGCTAAGGCGTATTCCTCCAATTTAAAAAGGGTGTCAAAACTTTCCCATCTCCCTGTTTTTTGCCAATTTTTTTTAGGACCCAAAGCCGGCATTAAAATCTCTTGACCCCCGATATTGAGCATTTCCTGACGAATGATATCTTCTATCTTTTTAAGAACTTTAAAACCCAAAGGCAAAAAAGCATACAAGCCAGCCCCCACCTGGTCAATAAAACCCGCTCTGGTCAGAAGAATATTAGAGAGGGTTTTTGTCTCTCTCGGCGCTTCCTTTAATGTCTTGTAAAAAAGTTCTGATTGTTTCATATTAAAACAATATGTCTTTAAACTGCACTATATCCTTATAACTAATTAAAATAAGAAGCAGGATAAGTAAAACAAAGCCAATCAAATTTATGTTTTTCTCTACCTCCAAAGGAATTTTTTTTCCGGTCAGCCCTTCCAATCCAATAAAAATCAATCTCCCCCCATCCAGGGCGGGGAAAGGAAAAATGTTAACCACGGCCAGGGCTAAAGAAATTAAAGCCATCAAATTTAGAAGGGCTATTATTCCTTCTTTTAAAGTTATTTTAGTTATTGCCAAAATCCCAACAGGCCCCACCACAGAACTGCTCAAGGGCTTAATTGTTTCTTCCTGAAAAGAAAGTTTTATAAGGTGTCCGAAAGCAGATATTGAATAATGGGCAAAATTCAGAGAGTGCAGGAAGCCGGCCAAGGTTTTTTCAAAAAAGTTTTCGTATCTAAGCTCTGCCACTTCGCCCAATCTCACTCCCAGAGGACCCTCTCCTTCTGGAAAACTAATCCTGGGAACCACACTTACTTCTCTAATCTCCTGACTCTTAAAATCTCTAACCTTTAAGAGAATGTTCTCGCCCTTTTTTTCATCCACGAAAGAAATAAACTCTTCTATGCTTCTAAACCGGGCCCCGTTTCCGCTGATAATAACATTCCCCGGTTTAATGCCAATTTCTACTGCCGGAGACCCGTCTTCTATTGCCAGGACCAGAGGAAAATTTTTCTGCCGGCCTAAAGGAAATTGATAATCAAATACTAAAAACTGCTGACTGACAAATCCGCTGACGGCCAAAAGAAAATAAAAAATTAAAGAAGCGAGGAGAAAATTCATCGCCACTCCGGCAATAATTACTAATAACTTAACCCATATCGGCTTAGCGGAAAAACTCTGAGGGTCTCTAAGATATTTTTTATCTACTTCGTCCTCTCCGTAAAGTTTTACAAACCCCCCGAAAGGGATAAGATTAATTGAATAAACTGTTTCTCCTTTCTTTTTTCCCCAGATTCTTGGAGGAAAACCAATCCCAAATTCTTCAATTCTTATCCCTGATTTTTTAGCCACAATAAAATGGCCGAACTCATGGGTGAGAATTAGAAAACCAAGAATAAAAAGGAATACAATAATGGTTAAAAACATAAAATTTACGCCTCTATTTCTTTCTTCTTCCTCTCCCCTATTTCCTCAATTTTTTCCTGATATTCATCAACTAATTCCTGAAGTTCGTCTTTAGCCCGAAATTTATCATCCTCCCGAATCTCTTTTCTTTTAAATTTTTCTTGAATCTCTTCCCAGGACTCTTCTCTCCACCGCCTTATTGTTTTCCTTGCTTCTTCCTGCTTTTCTGAAAGAACTCTAAATAAACTCTTCCGGTAATCATCGCTAAGAGGAGGCAATGATATCCTAATTATTTCTTGAACAACGATTGGCGAAGCGCCTATTCCCGATTGAGAAATTGCTTTTTCAATCGGCTCAATATATGACTTGTCCCAGGGCTGAATAACAATCTGCCTTGACTCGGGCAAAGAAATAACCGCCAGTTGTTTCAAGGGAAAACGTTGGCCAAAACATTCAACAACAATATCTTCTACCAAAGAGGGCGAAGCCCGACCGGTTCTAATTTTTGCGAACTCTCTTTCCAGGAATCCTATTACTTTATCCATTTCCGGCCTAATTCTCTTTATAATTTCTTTATAATCCATATTTTTTAATCATAACAAAATATTCTAAAAATGTCACCCTGGTCCTAATTTATAATTTCATTAGCAAAATTTCTATAGCAAGACGGAGATTAACGTTGGTAGAGCAAATTAAAAATTTTGTTGATTGAATTTGCTTAATAATACCGCTTAATCTTAATAAAGAATATCGGTGGAACGGGTCTTGCCCGCCAGAATTATGCGAAATAAAAAAAAGTCGGGAAATAAATATTTTTCTAAAATATCTTAACCAGGCGTCTAAAACCTCATCTAAATTCTCCTGAGAAATCTCTTTGGCGTATTGAAATCGAATTGAAAAATCGGATTGACTAATTTTAATTAAATCCGAATTGAATTCTTCCTTATCCTTTATTTCAAATCCCTTAGTTGGAAAAAACCTGATTTTCTGAACCCGGGAGAGAACAGTTGGAAGCAACAACGCGGGATGAGCGGTTATTAAAATTATAAACGTCTTTTCTTTCGGTTCTTCCAGGAATTTTAAAAAGCAGTTCTGAGCCTCTCTGGTCATTAAGTGAGCGTTATCTATAACGGCAAATTTAAAATTAGATAAATATGGCTTGAAAGAAAGTTTTTCTATAAGATTTCTTATCTGGCTAATCTGAATCTCCTTATTTTCGGTCTCCACTAAAATAAAATCGGGATTAGTTCCTTTTTCAGGGCAGGAGCCAATCAGGGACTTCACAAAATCAATGGCTAATTTTTTTTTACCCAAATGTTCTTGACCGTAAAATAAAAGAGCGTGAGGGAGCTTGCCTAATTCTGCCGATTTTTTTAAGAACTCCCATTGTTTTTGATGACTAACCAATTTCATTGCTAAATTGCTCCATTGTCCCATTGTCCCATTCTTTTTCTCGTCAATAGAACAATAGAACAATAGAACAATTATTTTTTGCTCATTATACTCTTCTTATAAATATCTAAGTTCTCAATTACCACGCCCGTGCCCTTTGCCACGCAAAGCAAGGGGTCTTCAGCAACAAAACAAGGTACTCCGGTTGCCTGAGCTATAAGTTCGTCTATATTTTTGAGCAACGATCCGCCGCCCGAAAGAACCATTCCTTTATCCATAATATCGGCTGAAAGCTCTGGGGGGGTGTCTCTTAAAACCATTTTCACCACTCGCACAATCTCACCAAGTCGATCAGAAATTGCACTGCTGACTTCATTGGATGATACTTTTATATTCTGGGGCAACCCTGAAATTAAATCCCGACCCCTAATCTCTATTTTTCTCTCCTCTTTCTCCGGCAGAGCAGTTCCGATTTTTATTTTTATTTCCTCGGCGGTCTGTTCGCCAATCGCTAAATTATATTTCTTCTTAATATATCTGGAAATTGCCTGGTCTAATTTATCTCCCCCAACTCTTAAAGAATTGCAAGTAACTATCCCGCCCAAAGAAATTACCGCTACCTCAGAAGTTCCTCCTCCGATATCAACAATCATATGACCGGAACAAGAATTAATAGGAACCCCGGCTCCTATTGCGGCTAAAATCGGCTCTTTGGCCGTATAAACCGCCCGGGCGCCGGCAGACACTCCGGCCTCAATTACCGCTCTTTTTTCTGTTGAGGTAATGCCGGCCGGGACTCCGATCAATAATTCCGGCTTCAAAAAACCAAAATTAATTGCTTTTGTTTTTTTGATAAAATACCTCAACATTGCCTGGGTAACCCGGTAATCGGCAATCACTCCGTCTTTAAGCGGTCGATAAATCATAATAGTGTCCGGGGTCCGACCGGTCATTTCTTTTGCTTCCTGGCCCACTGCTAAAATCCTGTTTTCGGAAAGGGAAACCGCCACCACTGACGGTTCCTGTAAAACCACTTTTTTTTTAGCAGTAAAAACAACCGAATTACAGGTTCCTAAATCAATACCAATTTTTTTGATAAACACGTTCCCTCGCTTCGCTCGTTCAAATGCAAATTGTAAAATTCAAAATGCAAAATGACAAAGCAAAATGTAAAATTATTTTAATAAATAATAAATTTTTAATTTTAAATTGTAATTTTGATTTTTGATTTTTGAATTTAAGACAGAGTTAAATAATTTATTCCTTGACTCTTCTAATATCCGCCCCTAACTGTTGCAGACGCTCTTCTATTCTCTCATATCCCCTATCAATTTGATAAAT
>VGKE01000019.1 GCA_016867195.1 Candidatus Nealsoniibacteriota bacterium
TGCGAGGAGTGAAGCGACGAAGCAATCTCGTTATCTATATGTTTATGTTGGGATTGCTTCGCTGCGGCTCGCAATGACGTAGTGACTGTAAACAACGCTATTATTTCCTACACATTATGAAATCGCTTGCAGAAAAAAAATTCAGAATACGGGACGATTCTCTGAACGCCTGGGGCAAGGAAAAGATCGCCTGGGTAATGAAGAGAGATTATGGAATAAAGGTAAACCACAACACTGTTAACAAATATCTGCATAAACACAAAAAAATAAACCCGAGAATATCTTTAAAAAATCAAAAAGCATTTCAAGAGAAAAAATACAGAGAAGCGGAGAATATTCTTTTAAAAGTCAAATTTCGTCCGCCTTCAAAACTCAAGGATTACGCGCCCGGAGCATTAGTGGAAAAAGACATGAAATACCTCGCAAAACCAAAGCAAAAGCACCCAGGAAAACACAAAGACAATTATTGGTACCAATTCACAGAAACGGATTCATTCACAAGAATTAGAACAATGGAAATCTCAATGGAATTCTATCTTAAAAAGAATCTTTTCAATGATTTTGAACAACAGAAAGAGACAGTTTAAAAATGGGAAAAACTTTACAACTTCAAATGCCCTCACCAGGCGCTGGGATATCTAACACCGATGGAATTCTATGCTTTATGGAAAAAAATCCTGAAAAATCCTATGTTATTGTTGAAAAATGGCAGGCATACTTGAAAAAGCAGAGGCTACGGTTAGCAACAGCAAGACGAATCAAGAAAAAAGAACAGATCAATACTTTAATGAAGTTTATCGACACAAAGTTAAAAGGCAAAAAACAGGAGGTCAAAGAAGCAAAATTGCAATTAATAGACTGTAAATTATGTTCCGTAGCTTGAACAAAAAAAATCTTAAACACTGAAATTCAGCAGGCGGAGCGAAACTCCGCCTGCCCCCAAAATCCGTCTTCGGCGGACAAACTCAAATCGTTCGCTTCTTTTCAAAAAGTCCCTTTTAAAATAATCTCCTTTACCGTTTCCCTATTTTTTGATATGATTTAAAAATAAAGTAATATTTATCTATGTGTATTAGTGTTCCGGGTAAAGTCATTTTAATAAAAGGAAAGAATGTCAAAATAAAACAAGGTGGGCACTTTCATTGGACAGACATTTCTTCTCTCGGGGCTGAAATTAAAAAAGGAGATTATTTGATTACTTATCAAAAGGCGGCAATCAATAAAATTTCTCAAAAAGAGGCCGTGGAAATTTTAAGACTAATGGACAGCGCAAGTAATGCAGGGATCAAAAGCTCTAATTAATTGCTCAATTCGTCCTTTTATTTTCGGCACTGACATTCTCTCGTTTTTTCTAATCAATTCTTGAACTTCTTTTTCTAGAGAAGCTAAGTTTATTTGGGTCGGAGGAATGATATTATAATCAATTATTTTTCCCTGAGAATCAATTTTTGCTTGATGGAACAAAATACCTCGCGGAGCTTCCAGGCAGGCACTGCCGGAAAACGTTTTTGACGGAAGTTTTACTTTTTCGATTCCCTTTGATTTTTCCAAATTTTTCTTTGATATTTCTTCAATTAAATTTATTGTTTCCTCAAGGAAATGTAAAATCTCAATTGTTTGAGCTAAATTATTATTGAAGGGATTATTAAGCTCGGGTTGAAATTTTTGGAACTCTTTTTGAGCCGCCGGGTTAAGAGCTTTAGAGAAGCGGCTGAGTCGGGCTAGTGCCCCGACTTTTATTACTTCTTTTTCCAAAACTCCCAGCTTTGCGGTAGAACCCTTTTTTATTATCTCTTTAACTGGTTGAGGGAAATTGCCGGGATAAAAAGGGTAGCGGCTTTGGTCGGGGCTGATAGTTTCAAACCGGATTTTAGTTTCTAATTCCGGAACGAAAAGAGCCGCGAAAAGTTTTATTAAATCTTGAGCCTCATCAATAACCTCAAAAATTGAATTTTTAATCGCTAAAAGTTCGTCTATCTTTGGAGGATTTTTAAATCCCCCCAACATCGTATTGGAAGGAAAAACAGAAGATCCGCCAATAACTTCTAAAATTTTATCAGACACTCTTTTTAAATTTAGCATTAAATGAAATTCGGCCGGGTATTTTTTAGAAAGTTCAATCGAACTTGCAACCTTAGCGTAATCTGGCAGGACTAAAAAGAAAAGATGCAAAAGATGACTTTTGATAATTTGCCCGGCTAAAAGAATTTTTCTTAAAATTACCGCCTCTTTAGGGACTTCAATTTTTAAAGCATTTTCTAAGACTAGTAGAGAACAAAGATTATGAGCTACCGGGCAAATTCCACAAATGCGAGAGGTAATAAAAGGAGCAAGGGCAAAATGCTTATTCAAGAGTAAACCTTCAACCAATCTTTCACTTTCTTCAACCTTAAATTCGGCCTTTTTCTCTTTAAAATTTATTTTTAATACTCCATGCCCTTCAATTCCCTCTATAAAATCAGGCGGATAAACTTTCTTTATTTTTGAAACAATTTTTTCTTTTTTGAGTTTTTCTAAACTTTTTTTGAAAAACTCAATAGTTGGAGGGCAACCAGGAATTTTTTCATCCACCCTAATAAATTTTTCTATCGGGGCTAAAAATTTTGCCTTCAATTTATAATTTTTATCATAAATTTTGGGAGCAAGTTTCTTTCTCTGTTTCGGAGTTAATTGAGCAAAGATATTTCCAGAGATAGCACAAGCGCCTAAAGCAATAACGATTTTTGAGGTTTCTCTAATATCTTTAAGTAAGCTAATCTGTTCTTTGGTGGTAACCGCACCTTCAATAAAAGCAATATCGAAATCGGCTTTCTTATTTTCTGAAAGTAATCGCCAATTAGTTATTTCAAAATCTTGGAAGAAATCAAAAAGAAGTTCATCTAAAGAAAGGAGATGAAATTCGCACCCTTCACAACCAGTAAGGTCAAAAATCGCAATTTTTGTCTTTGCCATATTTTTTATATTTTATTTTATCACTTCTGGAGATATTTTCCAATTTTGCTATAATTAAAAAAGAAATAAGATTTAATCAAAATTAAATAAATCTATGAGAAAGGGCTATTTTTTAGTTTTTTTAACTGCTTTCATCTCTGGCTTTGCAATTTTTATTAATAAATTTGGGGTAAGCGTAGTTAATCCCAATATTTATACATTTTTAAGAGTTTTAACCGTTGCGATTTTTCTAACCGGCTTACTTTTGTTTTTAAAAGACTGGCGGAAATTAAAGAATCTAACGAAGAAACAATGGCTTTTATTGATTACGATTGGCTTAATTGGCGGAAGCATTCCCTTCCTGCTTTTCTTTAAAGGACTTTCTTTAACCAATGCCGCCCAAGGTTCATTTATTCATAAAACAATGTTCATCTGGGTAGCTTTTTTAGCAGCCTTATTTTTGAAAGAAAAAATTGATAAAAAATTTTTGGCGGGTGGATTACTTTTATTTTTAGGCAGTCTAATTTTGTTAAAAAAATTACCTTATTCTTTAAATCAAGGGGATTTATTAATTTTTTTGGCCACCTTGCTTTGGGCTACAGAAAATACAATTTCAAAATATGTTTTAAGAGATTTAGAGGGAAGAATTGTCGCCTGGGCAAGGATGTTCTTTGGCGCTATATTTATTTTAATATTCTTGTTAGCAACCAATCAACTTTCATTAATTTCCGGCATTACATTAAAACAGATTAATTGGGTTTTAGCAACAGCAGTTGTTCTGTTTGGTTATGTAATGACCTGGTATAGCGGTTTGAAATTTATCCCGGTTTCTCAGGCAACTGTGATTTTGCTCTTTGGCTCCCCCATAACCACCCTGTTTTCTTTAATTATGGTAGGAAAAATCAATCCTCAAGAAATTTTTTCGGGGATTTTAATTATCTTTGGAATAATTTTTGTTATTGGTTTTAAGGAAACTTGGCAGATGATTAAAGAAATTAAGAAACACTTATGCGAGGAATTAGAATAGCCGCCCTTTATGGATTTTATCCCCACAGACTTGGTTTTTGCGGACTACAACAAAATTCAGCGAAGAAAACTCTTTTGAATTATCTCTCCGGGGAAAAAATCTCAGAGCAAAAAATCAGAAAAATTTTAGAAACTTTTAAGGGGTCTTTTTCTTACTATAAATTAATTGCCAAAAGTAATGGGATTGAAGATCCCTTTGAGAAAAAAGTAGTTAAGGCCTATTGGATTGGAAACCAACTTTTAGAAAAAGTTTCTATTAATTCTTTAAAAAGGATGATTATTAAAGAGTTCGCTGGTCCCGGTCTTTTTCCAAGAGAAATAACAGAGAAAAAAGCAAGCGAAATCCCTTTAACTTCAAAACCTCATCACAGCTTCCATGTTTTGGTCATAGGTTCTGTTAGCGGCCGCATAGTGCTTGAAGATAAACTGTTAGACATTTGTCGGATTGGTTGGGGTAAAGTAATCAAAAAATCAAAAACAAAAATTTTAATAAAGTATCAACCCTTAGTTAAAAAATCTAACAAATTTAGATTAGGAAAATCAATTCATAAAGTTGTATTTTGGGATAAAAAATTTATACCAGAAGTTAAGATAGGTGATAAAATAGCAACTCATTGGAATTACATCGTGCAAGTTCTCAGTACAAAAGATTTGGTTAATCTTAAAAAATATACTCAAATTACAATAGATTCTTTAGGTAGTTAAAAAGGATTTTTGAAAAGAAGCGAACCCGCCCGAAGGGCGGACGAGCGAAAAACGACAGAAAATTTTTCAATAAAAACAACTAAAAAATTTTCTGTTTTGATGGTAAATTCCGTAAGTACTTTTAGAAAAAGAAAAAGGAGTCAGCAGAGATTTCTCTCTTAGACTCCCGATGGTACTACTGAACTTCCGTCAGAAGGTGAGGAGCTCGATGAGCTTCTCGGCGGTCAGGTCGAGTGCGCACGGCGCGCGGCGAATGGTGCTCCACGGAACGAAACTGTTCCCGCTCTTGAGAATCACCGTTTCCTTGCCGCTCTCCGTCGCCTTCTCTGCACGAACCACTTCGTTGCCACAGCCTTGGCGAACGCCGCCCTTGCCCTTGAGCCACGCGATGTTGCTGTAGCCCAGTTGCGAGAGTTGTTCGGGGACGATCACGAAGCCGTAATTGATGTTCACGGCGTTCGCTCCGCCCATCCGCCACGCGATCTCGCACGCGAGTGTGAGGAACTTCTCGTTGTAGGACTGGATTACCTCGGGCTCCGTTGTTGGGCCATCCGGAGCATACTTGCTCCAGAAGCTGAACGGGAACGTCGAGATTCCACGCGAGTAATCGTGGCCATAGTAGACGTTCTCCAATCCTTCACGCGAACCGTCGCGCACCACGTCGAAGTGATGGCTGTTCGAGTTCCGGTCGGAGTGATCCACCCAGACGCGACCCTTGTTGTCGACGACTCGCGGGCCGTAGAACTTCGCCCAGAGTCGCAACCCGCGTGTGCGGTACGCCACCCACACGATCTGCCCGATCTTCACGAGCGGCTTGTTGGGGTCCTTGTATTCGCCCTCGTAGTTCTCGTCGACCGCAGTTGCGTCCACTTGGAGCACGGGCTGAGCGAGCTCGACGCCGAGCGTATCCATGATGAGCTGATCCACGATCTGTGCACGGTCGCGGAACGAAGGCGTCTGCACGCCGTCCTGCCGGAGCAGTTCGGCAAGCTCGGACTCCTTGAAACCCGTGAGCAGTCGCCGCGACTCCTCGAGGCCGAAGTCTTCCCTCAGCGGAAAGAGGGACTTGTCGGCGTTCTCTCGACGGAACTTGTTGGCGATCCTGATCACTACCTCCTCGGGGAGCGCGACGACCAGAAACGATGTCCGCTTCGGATAGCCCAGGTAGAACTGGTTGTTGAGCCAGGACGACCAGAGACCAACGACACCTCGCGGTGTCTCAATGGCGATGCTCCACCCCGACTCGTGGAACTTCGGCTCGTGCGACTGCTTGCCGGTTGCCTTCCGTTCCGCCTCGGCGAGAGTTGAGTTCGCCAACACCATGAGGAGCGCACGTTGCGGATCGTGTTCCGCCGCCGTGTTGATCTCCTCGTCTGCGATTCTGCGATACTGTTCGGTCATCTTGTTTCTCCTTTCTGTTTGCTCGTCAGACGGGCCGTGATTGCCACTGGACACGACTTTCTGCACGACAGCTTTCACTACGACTTCACGCAATTTTCTCACCTCCTTTCGGTTGTAAAGGTGCAATGAAAACAGTAGCGAATCTACTGTTTATAAACATACCAAAATTATGCCTAAAAGTCAAGTAAAAGGTGGCTGACCCCATTACACTCCCGCCCGCCTGCAGGCGGGCGGGGCGGAAATTCCGTCCGAGAGAAAAAAAAATTCAAATTT
>VGKE01000020.1 GCA_016867195.1 Candidatus Nealsoniibacteriota bacterium
GTTGTTTTGCCAGAGGAAAGCCCCTAAGGGGTGATGAATTAAAAAAGTTGGCTGCAGAATTTTATGACGGCAACATTTTTTATAAATTTCGTCGGCTATTTCCGGCTTGCCTCCTTTTGGCTCAAACCCCAATAAAATTTTCGCTTTTTTTCTTAGCGCCTGGAGATTAATTTCATCTAAGTCAATTTCCGTGTATTTTTTAATTAACTGATTAAATTCAATTCTTGACCAAGGCGCTTTGAAATTTATCTCTTTTTTTTCATAATTTATCTTCAATTTGTCAAAAAGTTTTTTTATCAAAGTAATAAATAATTTTTCTGTAAATTTCATCAATTCTTTATAGTCCGCGTAAGCCCAATAAAATTCCAGCATTGTGAAGTCCGGATTATGAGCCCTATCAACTCCTTCATTCCTAAAACATTTACCAATTTCATAAACCCTTTCAAATCCGCCGATTAAAAGTCGCTTTAAATAAAGTTCCGGAGCAATCCTTAAATACAAATCAATGTCTAAGGCGTTTAAATGGGTTTTGAAGGGCTTGGCTTTAGCCCCGCCATAAATTGGCTGCAAAATAGGCGTCTCCACCTCCAAAAAACTTTCTGAATCCAAAAATCTTCTGATTTCTTTAATAATTTTAGAGCGCAGGATAAATTTTTCTTTAACTTCGGGATTAAAAATTAAGTCCAGATATCTTTTGCGGTATCTTTCTTCAACATCTTTCAAGCCATGCCATTTTTCCGGCAGAGGAAGCAATGCTTTAGCCAAAATTTTATAATTCCTTGCCTCCAACGTCTTCTCTCCCCTTTTTGTCTTAAATAATATTCCCCTGACTTCAATAAAGTCACCGATATCAAAATGAGTTAAAAAGAACTGGAAACTTTTCTCACCCAACCTGTCTTTTTTAAAACAAACCTGAATCTGGCCGAAGCCATCTTTGATATGAGAAAAAATCAAACCGCCGTGTTGTCTTAAAGACATTATTCTACCCGTTATGATTATCTCTTTTTTTGTTTGGGAAATTTTGCCAAAACCCTCCAACGCTTCTAAACAAGTATGGGTTCTCTTATTTTGCCCGGGGAAAGCCAAAAAGCCCGCGCCTTCTATTGCCCTCAACTTCTTTACCCGATTTTCCCTAATTTCGTCCTTTGTCGTCATATTATTTTATTTTAACTTAGTTTTTGTCTCGGGTCAAATGAGGGGATTCGGACGTGTTCGGACGTGCGACGTCCATCGGATCGGACGTCGCACGTCCGAACACGTCCGAAAAGTTTAAGACGAACTATTGAGTTAAATATCCAAAAATATAACCGGCGATAATTTCAGCGGCTTGGGGCCTGGAAAATTCTTTGGCTTTTTGAGACATTTCTTTTAATGTTTCTGGCTGAGAAAATAAATATTTTAAACGTTCTAAAAAAAAATTGGGTCCGAGGTTTGCTTCTTCTATTACCAAAGCCGCTCCATCTTCGGCAAAAGCATAGCCGTTTTTTACCTGATGATTCTGAGCCGATTCCGGCAAGGGGATTAAAACGCTTGGCTTTGCCAGGGCGGCGATTTCAAAAATAGTTCCAGCGCCAGACCTGCTTATAATCAAATCAGCCGCTCCATAAGCGCAGGAAAGTTTTTCTTCGTCTAAAAATGGCTCGGGGTGATAATATTTTATTAAATCATCTTTTATCACAGCCCTCACTTCTTTTTTTACCTGTTCTAAATTTGCCTGTCCTGTTTGATGAATAACTTCAAAATTTTCTAAAAGATCTGGCAGGGCCAGTAATATAAAATCGTTTATTCTCTGAGCGCCCTGGGAGCCGCCTAAAATAAGAATAACCGGTTTCCCTCCGGCCAATTTAAAATCCATCTCCGGCTGAACAGGGCTGGTTAAAATTTTTTGCCTTATGGGGCTGCCCACCGCTATCATTTTTTGAGCGGGAAAATATTCTGTTTTTTCTACTGGAAAGGCGGTAAAAATTTCTAAAGCAAAGCGACTGGTTATTTTATTGGTCAAGCCGGGTGAAACATCTGACTCGTGCAAAAAAATCGGGGTCCGCAAGAGCCAGCCGGAAAAAACCGTTGGAAAAGAACCATATCCGCCCTTGCTAAAAATAAGGTCGGGGGAAATTACAAAAATATGGTAAAAGGCCTGAAAAATTCCCAGGGGTATTTTAAAAACATCAATAATGTTCTGGAAAGAAAAATATCTTCTTAACTTTCCGGCCAAAACGGTCTTTACTTCAATTCCTTCCTGAGAAAGAATCTTTTTAATAAATTTATCTTTTGGTCCAAGATAAAAAAATTCAAAACCGCTCTCTGGATAATTTCTTTTCATTTCTCTGATAATGGCAATAATTGGGAAAATATGTCCGGCCGTGCCTCCGCCAGTGAAAAGTATTTTCATTTCTCAAAAAACAGTTAACAGTTAACAGTTAACAAAATGTTTCCTGTTTCCTGTTTCCTGTTGGTATTATTTATCTTATCATTTTTTGATTGATTTGGAAATATTTAGAAGTATTCCCACCCCTATCAATTCAGCGACCAAATGAGAGCCGCCGTAACTGATAAAGGGTAAAGGAATTCCGGTTAAGGGCAGAATACTAATCATAGAGCCGATATTAATAAAGGCCTGAAGACAAATCCAGGAACTGAAACCTATTGCAAAAAGTTGGGAAAATTTGTCGTCTGATTTCTTGGCGATTCTAAACCCCCGCCAGAGCAAAAGCAGAAAAAGTAAAATCAGAATTAACGAACCGACAAAGCCGGTTTCTTCGGCAAAAATGGGGAAAATTGAATCAGACATCACTTGAGGAATTCTGCCAAATTTTTGTTGAGACATTCCCAAACCAAGACCGATGATTCCTCCGGAACCAACGGCAATCAGGGCCTGCTTTATCTGGTAGCCCATACCCATAGGATCGGTTTCAGGGTTTAAAAAAACCAAAAGCCGTTCCCATCTATAAGAAGCGATTTTAATTAAAAAAACCGAGCCGGCCCCGGCCATTAATAATATTAGCAAACTGTGCCATAAGGGAGTGTTTGCTGAAAAATACATCAATCCGGCAGCCAAAGTAATTATTCCCAGGGTGCTGGCGTCTGACTGAAAAATTAAAAGAAGAGCGACGATTCCCACCACTATTAAAAAAGGGAGCAGGGTTGATTTTAATTCTTTTCGTTTTGCCAGCCAGATGGAAAGATAAAAAATGAAGTTAAGTTTTAAAAATTCAGATGGTTGAAAAGAAACGAAACCAAAATTTAGCCAGCGAGTGGCGCCGCCCGAAACGACGCCCAATCCGGGAATAAAAACCAGAGCCATAAAAATAAGATTTATCAGAATAAAAAGCCCTGTCCATTTCTGAAAAAAAGATAGAGGCGTTCTAAAAGCCAGGAAGCCCAGTATAATACCTGGCAATAATCCGCGGCTAAGTTGATGAAAAAGATAATAAGTTGTTCTGCCGAATTTTTCCTGAGAAAAAACAGCTGATACGCTGGCTAAAACCAAAATACCGATGAGCAATAAAAGAACGACAATAAGAAATAGCCAAAAATCAAATTTGCAATTTTTCATAATTTTTTTACGGCTTTAACAAACTGCTCTCCCCTATCAAATTCGTTTTTAAATAAATTAAAACTGGCTGCGCTTGGTGAAAGTAAAACAATATCGTCTTTTTGGGCTAGTTGAGAAGCCCTTTTTACCGCCTGCTCCATGGATTTTGCAAGGTCAACCGAGGCCCGCTCTCGACTATCTATCCGAGACCAGGTATCAAACAGCTCTTTCTTTATTTTATCAGAAGCGGTGCCAGGCAGTAAAATTAAATGAGCGATATTTTTTTTAATTTCTTTGGCTATCCCCTTATAATTCAAACCCTTATCCACTCCGCCGGCAATGAGAATAATTTTTGCTTTGGGAAAATTATTTCTAAATGTCTTTATCGCCAAAATTACTGATTGAGGCGTGGTGGCCGTAGTATCATTGATATACCTTACTCCCTTTTTTACCGCGATTAATTCTTGTCTGCCGGAAACTCCTTTAAACTTAGAAAGGACTTTTTTAATGTTTTTTTCAGGAATTTTAAAAATTTTAACCGCGGTTATAGCGGCTGAAACATTAGAGTCCTTGAAGAACAAAACTTTGCCCGGCGCCTCTTTTGCTAATTTTCTCGTTTCTTTATTATTATAATTTAAAACCAAAATATCATTTCTCTTTTGATATTTGAAAATTGATTTCTTTGCCTCAATATAATCGTTAAAATTTTTATATCTATTCAAATGGTCTGGAAATAAAGTTGTAATAACAGCGATATGGGGACTTTTTTTTAAGTCTTCTAATTCAAAACTGGAGAGTTCTAAAACAACCATGGCATCCTTTTTTATTTTTGGAAGTATTTCCAGGGGCGTTAAGCCAATATTGCCTGCCAAAAAAGTATTTGGAAACTTAGTTTCCAAAATTTTATAAATCAGGGTAGCGGTGGTTGATTTGCCCTTGGTGCCGGTAACTCCAATGATTCTCAGCCCGCCTTTGGCAGGCATAGAGCACAAATCAAAAAATATCTCAATGTCTGTTTTTATCGGGATATTATTTTCTCTGGCAATTTCAAGATAAGGAGAGTTTGAAGCAACAGCCGGATTTTTAATTATCAAATCAGCATTGTTAAAATCTTGTTCTCGGTGTCTGCCAAGAATATATTTAATCGGCAACCCTTTTAATTTTTCCAAAGATGGCCTTAGTTCTCTTTTTGTCCGCAAATCAGTTACTAAAACCTCAGCCCCTTGCCTAACAAAAAACCTGGCCACTCCCACTCCCCCGCCAATCAACCCCAAACCCATCACAGTAATTCTTTTATTTTTAAACCCTGTTAGAGATTCTTTTGTCTCCTTTTTTTTCTTTCCTCTTATAATCTTTAACGGGGTAAATAGTTTTTTCATAACTAAAACAAACTTAATTAAGAGGAAAAAATTGTTCTATTTCCTCTCCTCTTAATAATCTAACATCGTTAGCAATTTTTGAAAGCCCAAATGATTGGCCCTTGGGAATTCCAACATATTGAACATCTTTTCCGATTGATTGAACTTCTTCCACCGCCGCCACTAAATCAGTATCTGAACTAACTAAATAAGCAATATCATATTTATCTTGTCTGGCGAATATAATCATCTCCACGGCCAAACGAACATCAACGCCTTTTTCATGATAAATTTTACCGGGATGACGAATAACTTGGCCCAAAGTAATTATAATATTTTGTTGCTGAAGTTTCCCAATGAGTCTCTGTTGATCCGCATATAATCGTTCGCTTTTAGAATTATTGCATTCCCTTTTTATCACTCCAAGATAATATCTAATTTCTATTAAATTATTTTCTCCAACTAACCATTCAGCAAATTTTCTGAAATTAAAATCAATCAAACCGCATTTCCCGCCAAGTTTGGTTATTAAATTCTTTAGTTTAAAATAAAAATTACTACCATCAATGAAAACGAATACTCTTTTATTCATAAAAAATAAAACCGCCGTCCCGGCGAACCGAGAAAGCGGTGAGATTAACTACTTCTATTTTAGCAAACCAAAAACCCTTGTCAAGACCTTCTATAACTATTTTTTGACTAAAACTATTGATAAACATAATTATTAAAAAGGATCTAATATAATTGATTTGATCTTTTTATCCAAACACAGTTGGCTGATTTTGTCTAAATTATAGGGCTGGTCTGAAAAGAAAAATTGGTAACTGCCCATCGAAGTCCCGCGAAGCGGGACGAGAGCGGGTTTGCTCTCTAAAAACAACTTTAATTCTTTTGCTAAGATCTTCGCCGGGTTGATAATGTTCACCCTCTCCCCCATTACTTCTTTAATTACTTTTTCCAATATTGGATAGTGAGTGCAAGCCAAAATTAAAGCGCCCACTCCCCTATTTTTAAATTCTTTTAAATAAATTTCAATAACTTCTTTGATTATCTTCCCATCCACCCACCCTTCCTCAACCAGAGGCACCAGCAAGGGGCAGGCCTTATTATAAATTTTTAACTCGGGATTTGATTTTAAAAGTCTCTCTTCCCAGGCCCTGCTTTTAATGGTTCCCGGGGTGCCAATAATGCCGATTTTTTTGTTTTTGCTAAATAAAACTGCTTCTTTTGCCCCTGGTGTTATCATTTCAAAAATTGGCGCTTTTGGAAACTCTTTTTTTAAAAAATCTGCAGCCCAGGCAGAGGAA
>VGKE01000021.1 GCA_016867195.1 Candidatus Nealsoniibacteriota bacterium
TAAACGCCCACGATACGGGCTTCGTTGCCGTAACCCCTTAACGCTTTAATCTATTCTATCATCATTTCCCAATTGAATCTTAATTGTCTTTCGTATTCCGGGAATATTTCTATTGTTTTTTTATAAACTTCCCGACCAGTTTCCAGGTCATTAAGTTCTTGGTAATAAAGCCAGGCAAGGTTTTGAGCAAAAACAATGGTCTGCTGAATTCCTTTCTTTTGTGTCTCTGCATGGGCTTTAGTGGATGGCGCTTCTCTAAACTTTTTGAGAGTTAAATCAATATCCAGCGCCTTTTTAAGATTTTCCGCCGCCGGCTCTTTAACTCCGGCCCTTAAATAAGCCGCGCCTAAACTTTTATGAAAATAAACCCTGTCTCCGAATGATTGCCCGGTCTTTTCAAGAGATTTCTGGAAATACTCCTCTCCCCGGGAAAAATTTCCCTGGAATATTTCTTTTTTCCCGAGCAATCTATAAAGTTCCGGTTTATGTTCGTTAAAAGCCAGGGCATAATTAATAATTTCTTCCATCTTTTCCAGGGCTTCCTGGTCCTGTTCTAAAAGATAAATCCTCTCGTTAATTCTGGCAAGCAATTCATATGTCTCAAGAAAATGCCTTTCCGGCGCTTCTAACTTTTTTTCCAGGGAGGATTGAAGACCAACTAAGGTTTCAACTATTTTCTTTTCTATTTCCCGGGGTGGCTGATGATTTTCCAAAACGAAGATTAACTGCCTGGCCGCCTCCCTTTCAAAATCATTATCATAAAAAGTGTTTTTACTAATCCCCTCTTGATAGCCCAGGAGGTTTTTTCTAAAATCCGTTTCGTTGACCGCCCTGACAAAAGCCAGTGAAGCGCTTGTTGGTTTAAAATTTAATTGAAAAAAAGTTATTAAAGATAATAAGATAAAAGGAGAAATTAAAATGAGTTTTAAAAATTTCTTATTCTTATTAACCGGAAACTCAGTTTCCTTTTTGGAAACTGAGTTTCCAATGTGTTTGAAAACCGAGTTTTCAAGAAATCCCAGGGCCAAGAAAAATATTAAATAAGTGCCCAAAGTATCAAAAGAAAAAAGATTGGCTATAAAATAGGAAATAAAAAAAGCGGAAAAAACCAGAGCAATTATTGGCTTGGTTTTGCGGGACTTCCAAAGCATATAAAAAATAACAAAAAAAATAGCGAGGTAGCTCAAAAGACCGATAATTCCGCTGGCTGCCGTTATCTCCAAAATTTTATTATGAGGCTTGTCATAATGAAAATTTTCGCCAATAAATTCAAGGTGTTCGGTTTTAAAATATTTATCAAAAACATAAGTAAAGGACTCGGGTCCCCAGCCGAAAATCGGTTTTTCTTTCCAACCGTCTACAGCTATTTGCCAAATTGGAAAACGAGCTGAATGAAAAAGGGTGTCTACATTAAAAACACTCAGGGCCCTTTGAAAAAATAGATTTTTATCAAGAGATAAGGCGTCTTGAAATAAAACAAATAAAAATAAAAATGCGCAAAAAAAGAAGACTCCGAAAATAATCAATTTTCTTATTTTGAGTTCTATTGTTAAGGCGCTAAAAAACCAGACGAAAAATAGAAAAGAAACCCCAAAAGCCAATCCAATCCAGGCCGCCCTGGTTCCGGATAAAATTAAAGTAAGACAGTTTAAGGCCAGAATAGAAATTAAGAGTATTTTCCAGTTTTTGTCTTTTTCAATCAGTAAAAGAAAAATTCCGAGAAAAATAACTAAAAGGATATAGGAGGCGAAGAAGTCGGGATTGGCCCAAGTGCCGGAGATTCTTTCCGGCAAACTGACTCCGTAAAATTTAGCCAGTTGAAGTTTTTGCAGAACCCCGGCAAAACTGGAAAAGGCGCTTACAATAACCGATAATTTAAAAAATAAAATCCAATCTTCTTTCTGGCGAAAAACGCTAAGCAAAACAAGAAAGAATACTAATAAATGAATGTGCAAAATTATTCCCTCAACCCGATGAAGGTCGCCGAAAAAACTCCGTCCGAAATTAAACCCGGTGATTCCGGTGAGAAGTAAAATCCCAATATAAATAGAAACCACAACAAGCGAAACAGAAATCCCGGGAAGATAACGAGGGACAAATAAGATTAAAAGTAAATAAAATATAAAAATGATTTCCACTAGGGTGCGAAAAAAAACCGTTTTGGGATAATTGGAAAGAGAAAGGCCGAAAGGACCTAAAATAAGAGGTGTAAAAAGGATTAGGATGACGCCGGTTTTTATTGCTTTTAAAAGAAAATTTTGGCGAAACATTAAAGATATTAATTGATATTTATTGTTTAATATATTTTATTTATCATCTTTAGAAATTCCTTCTCGCTAATTATTTTAATGCCCAGCTTTTTGGCTTTTTCATATTTTAAGCCCGGTTCGGAACCAACAACTATAAAATCGGTGCTCTTGGAAACCGACTCAGAAACCTGTCCGCCCAATTGCCGAATTTTTTCTTTTGCCCCTTCTCTGGTTATTGTGGCCAACGCGCCCGTCAAAACAAATATTTTACCCCGCAGGGACAATTTATGAATTACCCCTACATTCTTAATTATAACTCCGACCTCTTTTAATTTCTCTAAAAATTTCTGATTCCGTTTATGATAAAACCAACCAGAAATTGACCTTGCCGCTACCGGCCCAATATCCTGGATTTTTTGAAGTTCTTCAGGGGTTGTTTTTTGAATATTTTCTAAAACACCGAAATACTCTGCCAGATCAATTGCTGTTTGCTCTCCAATATTTCTAATGCCCAGAGCATAAATAAACCGGGCTAAGGAAATTTCTTTCCCGGATTGGATTGCTTTAATCAAGTTCCTCGCTGATTTTTCGGCAAATCTCTCCAGTGGCAGAATATCCCCCTCTTTTAATTCAAAGAGGTCGGCCGGATCGAAAATTAAACCTTCGCTTAAAAGTCTGTCAATAATTTTAGGGCCTAAACCAACGATATTAAAGGCTCCTTTGGAGATAAAATGTTTAAAATATTCTTTTTTTTGGGCAAAACAATCTGAATTTGAACAACGGGAAAGGACTTCGCTTTCTGGCTTGATAACTTTATTGCCGCAAATCGGACAATTTATTGGCATTTTAAAATCCCTTTCTTTGCCGGTTCTTAGCCTCGGCAAAACCTTAATAATATCAGGAATAACATCTCCGGCTCTGCCAACAATGACGGTATCTCCGATTTTCACGCCTAAACGGCTTATTTCGTCCTCATTATGCAAGGTTGCCCGGGAAATTGTTACACCGGCTACTTGAACAGGTTTTAGTATAGCAACCGGAGTTAAGGCGCCGGTTCTGCCCACTTGAACTTTTATTTCTTCAACAACGGTGGTTGCTTGTTTGCCTGGAAATTTAAAAGCAACGGCTCCTCGCGGCGCCTTACCAATCTTTCCCAACTTCTCAAATATTTTATTAGAATTGACAATTACCACAACTCCATCTATTTCATAGGGAATTTTCTCTCTGATTCTTTGAATTTCTTTATGAAATTCAAAGACCTCAGATAAATTTTTACAGTATTTATTGTAGGGGTTGGTCTTGAAGCCCAATTCTTTTAAAACTTTATGATTACCCTCGTGGGTGGCGATAAGGGTCGGACCTCTGCCGATTAACTCATAGGCGAAAAAATCCAGGCGCCGAGAAGCGGTAATTTTGGGGTCAAGTTGACGAATAGACCCGGCGGCAAGATTCCGAGGATTAGCGTAAATGGGAAGGTTAAATTTTTCTTGTTCTTTATTTACTTTTTCAAAGTCCTTTTTTTTAATGAAAACCTCACCCCGAACCACGAACTGCTTAGAGGTCCGACCTCCGCTGGACAGCGGAGGTCGGACCTCTTTTAATCTCAAGGGAATTGCTTCAATGGTTTTTAAATTTTGAGTAACGTTCTCGCCAATAATGCCGTCGCCTCTGGTTGAACCGATTTTTAAAATGCCGTTTTCGTATATTAACTCAATTGCCAGACCGTCAATTTTTAACTCGCAATAAAAGTCAAGTTTTTTTACCTCCTCAGGGACTAATAATTTGGAAATTCTTTCTAACCAATCTTTTATGTCTTTTTCTGAAAAAGCGTCATTTAAGGAAAGCATTGGGCTGGGATGCCTGACTTTTCCAAACTTTTTTAATGGCTGACTTCCCACCCTCTGAGTGGGCGAGTCAAGAGTAATAAATTCCGGAAATTTCTGCTCCAATTCAAAAAGTTCTTTTTTTAAAGAATCTAAAGCCGCCTCAGAAATCTCCTGCCTGTCTAAAACATGATACAAATAACGGTGATAATTAATAAGCTCTCTTAATTTTTCTATCCGTTGTTTAATTTCTTTTTTATCCATATGATTTGTAAGAATTCACCGCGTTATTTACATTCTAAAACCAACCGAGAACTGTTCTCGGCAATATTGCCGAGAACAGTTCTCGGTAGTTGCTAGCTTACTATTTTACATTTTCGTCATTGCGAGGAGTGAAGCGACGAAGCAATCTCGTTATCTATATGTTTATGTTGGGATTGCTTCGCTGCGGCTCGCAATGACGTAGTGACTGTAAACAACGCTATTATTTCCTACAATATTCTATAGAAACGGGAAAATCTATTGGAATTTATAAACCCGATTTTTGATTGATAATAAAATCCTTTTAGAAATAAAGTCTTCTAAATTCACCACAAAAAATGACGAGAGGCAGCTTTACTTCTATTTAAGAAACAGTAAGTATGAAGTGGGATACTTGGTAAATTTTAGCTCACCGCAACTTTATATAAAAAGAATAATTTATACAAATGAACGCAAACCATTTCTGCATTAACGCATTTGTATAAATATCTATGTAAATATAAATATCTGTGCAAATCTGTGTTCTAATTTGTGTTGATCTGTGCAACTGAAAACCGCTCCAACAAGGAGCGGTTTTTCAGTTGCCCCACAAGGAAAGGCTTTATCTTAGATTTAATCACTCTAAATAGGACTACTGAACATTAACAGCCGGTGTCTTAAACTCTTCCAATCCCCAGTTCTGAGTTATCTCAGAACCACCTACCATTGTCCATTTAATCTCAGTAACCTTAAAGTAGATTAATCCAAGGGCTGAAGCGCCTCTTGTCTTGGTAACATTAACAGTAATTGTGTCTTCAGAGCCGTCTGGAACATTTGTGGTAAGAGAACGTTGAATCATCTTGGAAGTAACATCAAGTTCATCACCATTAGAATTAATGGCCTTAACAGTAATTTTGCCTGAAACAAGCGCGGTAAGAGTTCCGCCATCTGCCTTGGCTTTAAAGGTAATTACGCCTGTAGCAGTGCTTAAACTTGGGGTTGTTGAGTCATATGTATATACACTGCTCAAAGGAGTAGAGATTGTAAAGAGAGCAACCTCGTCTCCAAAGACATACATATACTCTCCATTGATTGTCGGAGATAACTGCGCTGTTGACAAATTCGGCTTTTCATAAGTAACAGCATTTGCTGCTGTTACGCCCAATCTTGCTCTTGTCCCAGCGGTTACGCCAGCGGCAAAATCAGCCTTTGCTGTCAAGGTCTTGGTAATATCTTTAGCAATACTAACTGAAAGATCGTTAAAGGTGGCTACGTTTGACACAGGCGCGACTGAACCTAATAGGGTGGTGCCGTCATATAGCTTAATGGCTGATATCTTGGCAAGCGCCGCTGCATCACCTGTGGCTGTAACTACTACGTCTGTTACATTAGAAGCCCCAATTGTTGACTTAAGATTGAAGTTCAACATTGAGACGTTCTCCACTCCATTTGTTGAGTCCACTTTCACCGAACTTGATTTTGGAGTATTAACATTGATAGTGGCTGCCAAAGTTGAACTTCCTATTGCTGTCAAATATAGAATGGTATGAGTTCTGGTAGTGGTCACGGTTGCCCAAGTACTTAAACCAAGGGTATCAACGCCTCTAATACCATTATCTCCGTAAACACGGACAACCAAAGTCCTATTTACCTCAAGGGTATAGAAATCAGCCCTTACTGTCAGGACTTTTGTTTCGCCCTTGGGAACATTAAAGCCAATTCCCGTAATCCGGATATAGTAAGTGCCGCTGGAATCTTTCAAAACGTCGGCAACGGTAATGGTTTTTTCCGTTAATAAAGTGGTTCCGTCATAAACCG
>VGKE01000022.1 GCA_016867195.1 Candidatus Nealsoniibacteriota bacterium
TCAAATCAATAAGTTCCAAAGCCCTTGCAAAACTTTTCCCGGCGTTCTCCCAATCATTTTTTTGCTTTAAATTTATTGTTCTAAAAACCTCTGAGCCGATGTTTCCCATTTGCCGCGATAAAGTCATTTTATTCCATTTATTTTTTATCATTATATTGAAAGTGTTGAACAATTATTTTCGCGTGGTTTGGCGTCTTGTTTCGCGTGATTTAGCGACAAAAAGTTCTTATCGCAAAACTATGCCAAACTTTACGCAAAACTACGCTAAATTATTTAATGGTCTTTATGTCAATTTCTCCACAATTTTTTTAATTTTTTCTTTTACTTCTTTGCTCTTTATCTCCATATCAAGATTATTATCAGCCGGCCTGATGTTAATCAAAGAAATAAATTCTATCCAATCCTCCCTTTTTTTATAAGGATAAATATTAATTCCCCAAATATTTTTCTGCTCAGAGCCCTCTTTTATTAATACTTCGTTGGCGTCAGAATGAAACTCTCCTCCCAGGACCATTATTTCTTTTTCAATATCAACAACCGCCTTAACCATCTCGCCATAATTTTTTTGAGCAATATCTCGCAGTTCCTCTTCTCTAATTTTCTCTTTAATGGTTCTTATTTCCATTTTAATGGCGGGGACTGAGGGAATTGAACCCCCATCAACGGTTTTGGAGACCGCTATTTTGCCGTTAAACTAAGTCCCCTTATATTTTTTATAATTAAAAGAACTGTAAACAACGCGAATAATTCCTACAAATTATTATAATTAAATTTAACATTATCCTGGCTCTCTCCCTTTAAAATTCTGTCTACCATTTTAATTTCTTCCTGAATTCCGCTTATCAAATCGTAATTTTTCGCCTCCTCGGCGCTAACCCATTTATAATCAATATTTTCGTCGTTTAACTTGACTTCTCCTGATTTCCATTGGCACCAGTAGCTCAAGGTCACAACCGGAATATTGTCCGGACGGACAAAAACAAGGTCTAACAAATATTTTGGTTTTTCAACTTCTAAATTAACTTCTTCTTTTATTTCTCTTCTTAAAGAATTCTCTATCGCAAAATACCAGGCGTCATCCGTGGTCTTTGGAATGCTTATATAATCTGACATATCTAAACCGCCGCCAGGCACGTTCCATCTGCTGGGAAAGGCCTTTTTAAAAGGACTTCTCTTAACAATCAAATATTTGCCGTCTTTATGAATAATCGCAGTGGGAACAACCCGATGAAGTTCAATATTTTGTTTTTCCATATTTAGGGCAACTCCAAATTGAATTATATTTATTTTCTTTGTGAAAAATTCGCATAAAAATTCTATAAAATTCTATATTTTCTTTATCATTTCAATATTTCCGTTTATTACAATCGGTTCCACCGCTTCAATTTCCTCTTTATACTGCATATCAGGAATAGGATTTAATAAAAAAATCTTTTTGTTATGAACATGGGCAAAACCAAGCTCCATTAAGGTATTGCCCCCTATATAATTCTTTACCCCGTTTTTATCAAAATTCAACACCAAAATAGCATCGCTGTTGAGTATTTCATTGTAATGATACTTAATATAATCGTATTGTATCTTAACCGCGCTATGTTCTTTCTGCGCCCTTTCCCACAGATCCTGCATTTTCCCGTTCGCTCGGGCAATATAATGCTCATGTAAATTTACCGAATGGCCAAGGGCAATAAGTTTATCTCGATATTCAACCATTTGCTTGTAAAAAAGCGAACTGCCCACAATTGCTATTTTCATATTATTCTTGTATTGTGTGAGTAATAATAAATAAGGAATTCCGTACAAAATCCTTGATAAATTATATTAGTATGATATACTATGTATAGTAAAAATTTGGCGGTCTCAAATCCAGGTATGGAAATTGGTCATTAAAATCAAGCCCATTTCCTGACGAAGTTTACCATAGTCACGATAGCCGTCAGTGGACTCAATGAGCGCCACGGGCTTTTTCTTTTCTCTCATTTTTTCCCTTCTTTGTGTATTGTATGCTTCCGGCACCACTTGCAGAATTTTTTCAGTTCTAATTTTCCCTCCATTGTTTTGGACTTTTTGGTGAAGTAATTTATTCTTTTACAAACGCTGCACTGCAATTTTATAAATGGTTTTTTCTTTTTTGCCATAAATTTATTTTTTATTTTGAGCCGAGAACGAGATTTGAACTCGTGACCTTTCCCTTACCATGGGAGTGCTCTACCAACTGAGCTATCTCGGCAAAATGTGGGCAGGGAGGGACTTGCAAAGTTGCCCGAAGGTATTCCCTCGCCCTCGTTTCGGTTTCGCTCGGGCTCGGAATTCAGGAGGTCAGATGCTTCGCCACGCCGCATCTAAATAGATTTCTCAATGCCAAAAGGCATTCCGAAATCTATGTGGGCGCGGCAGGACTTGCACCTGCGAAGGTCAGTGACCGCCAGTTTTACAGACTGGTGCCTTTGCTGCTCAGCCACACGCCCGAATTAAAATTATCTTACCATAAAATTTTTATTTTTCAATAACTTTTGCTCGTTTTCTTCGCCACTCTTCAATTTCTTTATGGTTGCCGGAGATTAGAACTTTTGGCACTCGCCAGCATCTACCTTTAACACCCGATGTTTTTTTACCAACATCGGGTGTTAGACAGAATATCTCAGGACGCGTATACTGGGGATATTCAATAAAACCTTTTTCTTTGGTAATTCGTTCTTTTAATAATTCTGGCTTGCCCAAAACGCCGGGAATTAATCGGGCTATTGTCTCAATAACCACCATTGCCGGCAGTTCTCCTCCCATTAAATCATAATCCCCTATTGATAATTCCATATCGGCAATTTTTTTTGCCACCCTTTCATCTACTCCTTCATAGCGACCACAGATTAAAATCAACTGGTCTAATTTTGAAAATTGATAAGCCATTTTCTGATTAAACTTCTTACCCCGAGGAGTAAATAAAATGATTTTTCTCTTTTTTCTTTTTCGTTTGGAAATTGGAAATTGGAAATTGGAAATTAAAGTTGAGACCGCTCGATAGACAGGCTCAACTTTTAATACCATTCCAAGGCCTCCGCCAAACGGCCTATCGTCAACCGTTTTATGTTTATCAGAAGTCCATTTCCTTAAATTATAAACATTAATTTTTATTAGTTTCTTTTTCTGAGCGCGGGCAATTAGACTCTCTTTTAAATAAGAGTTAAAAATTTCAGGAAAAATTGTAATGATATCAAATTTAATCATGAAAAGATTAACGAGACCGGGTCTCTGATAGCCCGGTAAAAGAAAACAGCGCTATTTATATATTAGCACTGCTTTCTGGAAAAATCTACTTCAGGATTAGAGCTTCAAATCTTCCAACCCTTCGGCTGAATCTTTATTCCCTTGAGGTCTTCCGCCTTCCGGCTCCTCAATCTTCAAATTCACCCTGGCATGATTTTTCAAGCCAATAATGCGAACCAAAGATCTAATGGACCTGGCGGTGGCACCGGCGCGACCGATAATTTGACCCATGTCTTCAGGGTTTACTTTCAAAGAAAGCAAGACCCCCATTTCGTCAACCTTGCGGTCAACTTTGACGTCGTCCGGGTGGTCAACTAATGCCTTAACAAGGTACTCAAGAAATTCCTGATCAGATGATGCTTTTACCATAAATCATTCAAGTTTAATTTTCTTTCTAGTAGCCCGACCTTTCTATCTTATCTGCTACTATTTCCAATTATACTCTTTTAGGTCTTCTTGTCAATATTTTCAGGGGGATTCTTGGGAAGATTCTCGGGGGGTTTTTCAGAGGACTTCTTTCTTTTATGAACCCCGATTTTCTTTCCTTCTAAAATTCTTTCCTGAATTAATAAATTATAAACGGTATTTGAGGGCTTAGCGCCCTTTGATAACCAATATTTTATCCTATCGCTTTTCAAAATCTTCTCCTTTTTTAAGGGATTGTAAAAACCGACCTGCTCAACGAAACGACCACCTCTTGAAGGTCTTCTTTTATCAGTAACAATGACTTTAAAAAATGGCTGATTTTTTTTACCGACTCTAAAAAAACGAATAACTAACATACATTTTTAGAAACTAATTTTCCAAATGGAAAATTAGTTTCTACCATTTTTTTATTCTAAGGGCCTCTTCAGCCGCTTTATCTTCCGCCTCTTGTTTGGAAGAACCCTCTCCCTTTGCCACTAAATTATCTCCAAGGAAAACGCCTATCACAAATCGTTTGGCATGGTCGGGACCTGATTGCTCCAGAAGATTATAACTTGGGGTAAGACGAACTCTTTCCTGGGCTTCTTCCTGAAAACGCGACTTTGAGTCCTTAAAAAGGCCCTCCCGGATGATCCGGGGCAATTCCTTTATTAAATACTTCTCAAGAAAATATTGACATTTTTCTAATCCCTGGTCAAGATACAAAGCGCCGACAAACGCTTCAAAGGTATTGGCTAAAACATACTGCCTTGCCCTCCCCTCTTCCTTTAATTCTCCCTGAGAAAGTAAAAGAAAATCATTAAAACCTATTTCCTGAGCGGTCTTTGCCAATATTTTAGTATTGACCAAAGACGCTCTCCAACTCGTTAACTCCCCTTCTGATTTTTTGGGATATTTAAGGAATAAATAATCGGTAACCACCTGTTCTAAAATTGCGTCTCCTAAAAATTCTAATCTTTCGTTATGGAAAAGCCCAAATTTGGGATTTTCGTTCAAATACGACCGGTGAACAAATGCCTGAGTAAGTAAATCCTTATTTTTAAACTTTAAATTCAACTGCTTTTCAAGTAAAGAAAAATCCTTCATTAATTAAGCGCCAAATTACAAGCACCAAATTACAAATAATGCCTAATGACCAAAATTCTAATAACCAAAACTGTTTAGAATTACAAACCAGTCGCTTCTCTCCTTGTAATTGCTTCGCAATAATGGATTTTGAATTTTGAATTTATTTGTGATTTGGGATTTGTTATTTGGAATTTAACTCTTTATAAACCGTTCCTAAAACGCCGTTAATAAATTTTCCGGAACTATCACCGCCAAAACTTTTAGCCAATTCAATGGCTTCATTTATCGCTACTTTTGGCGGAACCTCCTCCTTATTTCCATATAATAACTCGCAAAGCCCAATTCGCAAAACATTCCTGTCAATAATTGTTATCTGCCCTATTGGCCATTCCGGGGCTGCTTCTTTGATAATTTTATCTATATCGTCAAGACGAGACGCAACGTCTTTAGCTAATTGACGAACAAAATCTTTATCTTCCAACCCGGGACCAAACTCTTTAATATTTCTTTCAACAATTTTTTCCAACACCCCCGGTTTTTTACCGTAAAAATCCCATTCATATAATGATTGCATTGCTATTGAACGCGATAGATGCCTTGATGCCATAAATAAAAATTTCTAATTTCTAATATCTAATTTCTAATCAATGCTTAATGTCTAAATGCCTAATGTCTAAAATTTTTGGTTATTGGGTCATTGGTTATTGGGATTTGATTAGTCATTAGAAATTAGTAATTTGTCATTTTCGTGACAGATCTTCCATTGATAATGACTTTTCTGTTTTTGATTCTTTTTCTCTTTGAGCCATTTCTTTTTGCTTTTTCTTTTTTTCTTTTTTATCTAATTTTCCCAGAATATCAATAACCTCTCTACCTTTATAAAAACCGCAGGCCTGGCAAACAGTATGAGGTAAAATCGGCTTGCCGCATTTTGGACAAACCGTTATTTCCGGAACGTTCAGGTGAATATGCATTCGTCTCTGGCCCTGGCGCGATTTTGAACGATGTTGTTTTGGAACGGCCATAATAGTAAATTTAAAATTTAAAAATCAAAATGGAAAATGACATATCAAAATGTAAAATTAATTAATTTAAAATTACTTTCTAATATGTAAGAATTCACCGCGTTATTTACATTCTAAAACCAACCGAGAACTGTTCTCGGCAATATTGCCGAGAACAGTTCTCGGTAGTTGCTAACTTACCATTTTACATTTTCGTCATTGCGAGGAGTGAAGCGACGAAGCAATCTCGTTATCTA
>VGKE01000023.1 GCA_016867195.1 Candidatus Nealsoniibacteriota bacterium
AAAATGGTGCTTATCATGAAATAAGTAAAGCACGCACAGTTTTTGGGGGACAAATCACGGAATTGCCTGATTATGGTAGCTTTGAGTAGATAACACACAATAGACAAAGGAGATGATATTATGCAAGGCATAGAAAGAGCATATTGCGATGTTTGTATTAATGCTCTAATGGGAGCGTGGCGCGAACTGATGGAAGCGACTGGCACAGAAGTTCTTCGCAAGGTACGTTATGGCAAAGGAGACACCCTTGGTTTCGATGCCATCACTGAAATTACTATTAAAAGACGGCTGGAACAATTTGACCAGCATGCTATTTTAATAACCGAAGAGCTTGACGAACAGGCTCATCGGCGCTGGCCGACTGATTCTGACCCGGTAAAACAGCCCCTGATGTTTTTCTCTGATCCAACTGACCGTTCAATTCAGTTGAAGAGGTTCTTTGAAGAGATTTCAAAGAGCAGTCCCACAGATAAAGTCGGGAATTTGATGGCCCATTGCGATCCTAAGAAAAAATGGGAAGAAATGTTTGAATCGCCAGTTATTATTACTGGCGCAACCGGAGCCATCACTTGCGTCAGGAAAGGGAAAATTGTTTTTTCCGTAATTCTGAACTACGTTGATAAAACCATCTATGTGGCAACTGACATTGGCGTTTTCTGGTATCAACTTAAAGATTTTTCTGACCCGAGTAATGAGAAGATTAATCTAGCCGAAATTTCCAAGGGAGGAAAAAATCTTTCTTTCCCGGGAATACGCCAGTTCGGTTATTCGCCAGACGACTGCAAGCGATTCGTGACTTTTTTAGGTAAAAAGGGGTATCGCGAGAATTTTAGAGATAGCATGCTATTTACAGAGAATTCCGGGAATTTTTTGCACCATAGCGAGCCCCCTGGTCCGCCGCGCGTATTTTATCTTTCAGAGCTTCAGAAAGAATACGGTCCGGTCGGATTCATAGTTGCCAATGGCGAGAAAATTGGAGAGTGGATGCATTGGCTTTCTTTTGTCAAATACAGCCGGAATGAAGATGGCGAACACGCTTTGCGGGCTTACGAGATTAGTTTAGAACGGCCCTGGACTAAAAATGGCATGTTAATGTCAACTTCTCGACCATATAGTCTTTTTTGCGATACTGTAGAAGAGATGTATCTTGATATCAGCCGGCTGCGCAACTTTGAACGGCCAAGCCAATTCCGTTGTATGATGGTAATTGTTCCTTATGACAACGAGCGGATTATCCATATTTTTCACCAGCACCAGTACCGGGAAATAACCAACTCTCTCTAACGTGCCAACTTTATAAGGGCTAGTATTCATCTAAGCCCTTTTTTATTTTGGGCAGAATGTTATAATGGAATAATGACTTATGATTTAATTATAATTGGTGGGGGGCCGGCTGGAATGACGGCTGGAATTTATGCTTCGCGTTTGGGCTTAAAAACTCTTTTAATAACCAAGAGTTTTGGCGGACAAATTGCCAAGAAAGCTGTTGATATTGAAAATTATCCTGGTTTTGAGAAAATTTCTGGTTTGAAATTGGCTCAGAAAATGGAAAATCACCTAAAGTCGCTGGAAATTGAAACTAAAATTGACGAGACGGGAAGGGTTGAAAAGAAAGCAAATGGTTTTTTGGTTTTCACTAAAAATAAAAAGAGTTATTTGGCAAAAGCAGTAATTTTAGCTTCTGGCGCCGATCCCCGGCCATTAGAAGTGCCGGGTGAAAAAGAATTTTTAGGAAAAGGCGTAAGTTACTGCAGCGTTTGCGACGGCCCGTTATTTAAAGATAAGGTAGTGGCAGTGATTGGAGGGGGAAATGCTGGTTTTGAAACGGCAATATTTTTGATAAAGATTGCCAAAAAAATTTATATTTTAGAATCCGGGCCAGAGGTAAAAGCGTTTGAGGCCAATCAGAATATAGTTAAACAAAGCGGCAAGGCCGAGATTATTATTAATGCGGTTTTGAAGGAAATTGAAGGAAATAAGTTCGTTAATTCTATAATTTACGAAGACAGAGAGACGGGTGGAAAAAAAGAATTAAAAGTTGATGGTGTTTTTGTGGAGGTTGGTTATCATCCGGCAACCTCTTACGTTAAAGGTCTGGTTGATTTTAATGAGAGGGATGAAATAGTTGTTGAGTTTGAAACTTGCCAGACAAAAACAGCCGGTCTTTTTGCGGCCGGCGATTTAAATATCGGGCCCTTTAAGCAAATTATCACCGCGGCCGGTGAAGGCGCCAAAGCCGCCTTAGCCGCTTATAATTACTTACAAAAAAAGGCTGAGTAAAAAAATTACAAAAGTCTATTGCTATGTAGCAATATACTTTTCGCATAAATTTATTAATGGAAAATTCCAAAATTAAAAAAATTTTAGCTAGGGAAATTCTAGACTCAAGAGGAAAACCAACCGTTGAAGTAAAATTAAAAACTCAAAAAGGCGAGTTTTTTGCTTCTTGTCCTTCCGGGGCTTCTATTGGAAAAAATGAAGCAGTTGCCGTAGACGCGAAATTGGCAGTTGATAATGTAAATAAAATCATTGCTCCAGAGATTTTGGGCAAAGACGAAACAAAACAAAAAGAATTAGATGAATTAATGATTAAGTTAGATGGAACAAAGGGTAAGAAAAATCTTGGAGCCAATGCTATTTTACCTGTTTCTATTGCAATTTGCCGAGCCGGCGCCGCAGTGAAGAAACTGCCGTTGTATCAATATATTAAAGTAATCGGAAATTGGCGAATGCCTAGGCCTTGTTTTAATATAATTAACGGCGGAGCTCACGCCGGACCCGCCAGTCGGCGGGCGGGCAGTAATTTGGATATTCAAGAATTTATGGTGGTGCCAAATTATAGAAGTTTTTCAGAAAATTTAGAAACAGGGAAAAAAATATTTAATAATTTAAAAAAAATATTAGAAAAAAACTTTGGTAAAAAAATTCCAGTGGGGGATGAAGGGGGACTTTCTCCTAATATATCTAACGTCCGAGAAGTTCTTGATTTTATAGTTCAATCAACAAGGGAATTAAAAGCAGATATTGGACTCGATGTAGCCGCTAGTGGATTTAGTAGTCCCCAAAAAGAAAAATATAATATTGATTTTTATAACAATTTAATAAAAGATTATCCAATTATATTTATAGAAGACCCTTTTGGAGAAGAAGATTATAAAAATTTTAAAAATATAACCCAAGAAATAGGGGAGAAGGTTATTATTGTCGGAGATGATTTTTTAACAACCAATGTTAACATAATAAAAAAAGCAAGAGAATTAAGGGCTTGCAACGGAGCCATAATAAAGCCTAATCAAATTGGAACGGTTACAGAAACCCTGGAAGCGATAAAATTAGTAAAATCTTATAACTGGAAAATAGTTGTTTCTCATCGGTCTGGAGAAACAATGGATGATTTTATTTCTGATTTGGCAGTCGGGGTTGGCGCTGATTTTATCAAGTCCGGCGCCCCGGTCCCGGCCGAGCGCCTGGCAAAATATAATCGTTTGCTAAAAATTGAAAAAGAATTAAAATAACTTAATATGCCCCAATTATTTTTATTAAGACATTTAAAATCGCAATGGAATGAGGAAAATAGATTTTCTGGTTGGACAGATGCTCCCATAAGCGAAGAAGGGAAAAAGGATGCTAAAAAAATAGCTAAAAAAATTTTTAGAACACGCATAAATGAGGTTTTTACATCACCTCTTTTTAGAAATCTTGATACCGTGGTACGTATCCTTGAGGCGGGGCAACAAAAATATCCGATTTTTGTTTCTCGGGACGGGGGGAAAACCCAAAAATGGGGAGATTATTTTTTAGGCCCTAAAAATTTTATGCCAGTGTATGTTACAAAAAATTTAAATGAGCGTCATTATGGAGGGCTTGAGGGATTGAATAAGAAAAAAGTTGCCGCTAAATACGGAAAAGAAAAAGTTCAACTTTGGCGAAGGAGTTATGATGTGGCGCCGCCCGGAGGCGGAGAAAGTTTAAAAGATGTTTGCAAAAGAACGACCCCGTTTTATAAAAAATATATTGAAAATGACTTAAAAGCCGGAAAGAATGTTTTAATTGTTGCCAGCCACAATTCTTTAAGAGCAATAATTAAATGTCTTGAAAAAATTTCTAACAAAGATATTATAAACGTAGAAGTTGATTACGGCGGTTTAATTAAATACGAATTTGATAAAAAATTAAACATTGTCAAAAAAGAAATTTTTTAATAAAATAAAAAAATGAACGCAAAAAATATTTTCGCAGCAATTATTATAGCCGGTTTGATAATAGCCGGAGCGGTTATTTTTAGCAACTATCAGCAATGCCCGGAAGCGGATCAAGGACCAAAAATTTCCTTAAAAGAAGCGGGGGAGAGGGTGGTTAACTTTATAAATGACAATATTTTAAGGGGACAGGCAACGGCTTCTTTGGTTCAGGCATTAGAAGAGAAAGATTTTTATAAAATTAAATTTGAGGTTGAGGGTCAAGAGGTTGAGTGGTTTTTGGCAAAAGACGGAAAACTTCTTTTTCCCGAAGTGATTGATTTAACTGAAATTCAAGAGTTGGCGAAAGAAACAGAAAGAACAATTGGAGATTTTTCAGTTAGTTCGGATGAAATTTGTTTAGAAGATGGAAAGCCGATTGTTTATTTTTTCGGTTCCGAGACCTGTCCTTATTGTGTTTGGCAGCATCCGGTTGTGAAAGGAGTAATGGCTAAGTTTGAGGGCTATATCTCATTTCATGATAATATGGATTTAAATGCTGATATGGAAATTTTTCAGAGATACAGCAGCGGCGGAGTTCCAACCATGGTTCTGGGCTGTAAATATTACCGGGTTGGTTCAGGACAAAGCGCCGGAGAGGAGCAGGAGGTCGCAAATTTAACCGAATTGGTCTGCGATTTAACCAATAATCAACCAGTTGGGGTCTGTCAATAATATGGCTAAAATACGGATATTTTCAACTCCCGCTTGTCCCTATTGCGTCACCCTAAAAGAATTCTTAAGAGAGAATAATTTTTCTTTTGAAGATATTGACGTTTCCCAGGATAAAAATTCCCTGGACGAAATGATTGAAAAATCAGGCCAATTCGGGGTGCCGGTGGTAGATATTGATGGGCAAATTGTGGTAGGATTTAATAGAGAGAAGATTAGTAAATTACTTAACATCAACGAATAACGAATCAGTTACGAATTTGCGAATATAAAATTCGTTATTCGTATTCGTATATTCGTAATGGATTCGTTATTCGATGATTTCATGATAAAAATTGCCATTAATGGTTTTGGCCGGATAGGCCGAACGGTTTTTAAAAGAATTTTAGACAATCATTCCGAGTTGGAGGTAGTTGCGATTAACGACCTAACTGATAATAGAACCTTGGAGCATCTTTTGAAATACGATTCTATTTATGGCCGGTACGAAAAAAAAATCACAGCTGAAATGTTAACCGAGAAAGAGCCAGAAAATCTTCCTTGGAAAAAATTAAGAGTGAATATTGTATTGGAATGCACTGGTATTTTTACAAATAAAGAAGGGGCTTCAAAGCACTTAAAAGCCGGGGCTAAAAAAGTCATTATTTCTGCTCCTGCCCGCAATGCTTCGCATAGCGATGCAGGCGGGCCTGGAAAAACAAGCGATATTCCAACATTTCTTTTGGGCATAAATGCTCAAAAATTTGATTCTAAAAAAACCGATATTATGAATATGGGTTCTTGCACCACAAATTGTTTAGCTCCTGTGGCTAAAATACTAAATGATAACTTCGGCATTAAAAAGGGTTTTATGACCACTGTTCATAGTTACACTAATGACCAGAATATATTGGACTTGCCCCACAAGGACTTGAGAAGGGCTAGAGCCGCCGGGTTAAACCTTATACCCACCAGCACTGGGGCTGCTAAAGCAATAGGAAAGGCCATTCCAGAATTGGAAGGGAAATTAGATGGTATAGCAATTAGGGTGCCGACTGCTACCGTCTCTATCTTG
>VGKE01000024.1 GCA_016867195.1 Candidatus Nealsoniibacteriota bacterium
ATCGCCTCCTCGCTCCGCTCGTCGCGATTCGGTAATCTTTGCCTCCACATCGTAAAAGAAATTAAAATCTCAGATAAGATTTAATTTCTTTGCGGACCCGATGGGATTTGAACCCACGATCTCTTCCGTGACAGGGAAGCGTGTTAAACCAGGCTACACTACGGGTCCATTTATGGGTGCCTCAAACAAATATTAGGCAAACTTTTACTTTTATCTTACCAAATTTAATTCATAAATCCAAGAGGCAAAACTTAAAGACGAAATGAGGAATGAAGCAGAGGCGGGGCGGCAAATCCGCCCCGCCTCTGCCAAAAAGCCAGTGGCCCTGCGGGCGGCGGACAAAACAAAACGACTCGCGGGCAAAAATTTTTAGGGGTTTTAGGGGGAAGAAAAATTTTTGCCCGCTCGCCTATTTTGTCGGTAAAAATTACTAAACAATTTCTGTTTAGTTTTTCAACATTGCTTTAAATTTCTGCCAGTCAAAATTCCAAGGGTCAGTTTTGCGAGAAGGGGCGATATCTTTATGCCCCAATATGTAATCTATTTTATATTTTGATTTTAAATTTTTAACCAAATCAACCAACTTCTGATATTGAATTTCATTTGGGTTCTCATCTTCGTGATAAAGAAGCTCAATGCCGATTGAAAAATCATTGACGTTGGTTCTGCCGTCAGGCATTTTGCTGGTGCCTGCGTGATATCCAATATCTTTTTCTGGCACCAGGCGGTATATTAGCCCATCTCTGGCAATAAGATAATGTGGTCCGGCAGTATAAAGTTTGAATTCGTAGAGCACACCTTCAACGCTATAAATATCATTGCCTAAAGCGTCATAAGCAGAATGAATAATAATAGTATCTATTGCACGACTTTGACTCGGAGTATAATAGCCCCAACTAATAATTTTATCAACTATTTGTAAATCGTTTGGTAAACTAGGCTGTTGTTGTTTGGGTTTGTTCCAGTCGGTATAAATATATTCGCCTATATTTTTGACTGGCGAATGGGGTTCTAATTTAATTCCTGAAACATCGCTATAAACTCTGGCGATTGTATACATCCACTCATCTGCCCGATAACCAACATATAATAAATGGAAAGCGTCTAAATCTTTTTTAGCCGCATTTACATAAATGTCTCTTTCAATTCCTTTTGCGAATTCGCGAAAACCCAGTTCTAAATTTTTATACTTTCTATTACGAGAAGGATTGGCTTCATAAGTCGGCAAACCATTTTTCATTAAAGCATTTTGCCAATGGTATGCCATCGGATTGTTATACCATCTCGGGAAAGAAACCGTTCCAAGACCACTTTCCGCTACCATAATTCCGGTAAGAAATAAAGGATTGATATTATATTCTTTTGTTGTGTCAACAATAAGTTGGGCTATTTGTTTTGGAGTAATAATTTCTTGCTCATCAATTTTAGTTTGAAAATAAATTGAGTTTGGGTAATTTTCCGCAATAAATTGAGAAAGGCGATTTAGAAATTCCTCGCCATAAACATCTTCAATAAATCTAGATTTATCTTCTGAAATAGTTGGATATTGGTAAAATTGATAAGGCGTTTCTAAATTAATCTTTGGTTTTTCTAAAATTGTTCGTGTTGCCGGTCTTACGCAGCAAAAACCAATATCATAATTATAATTGCTGGGAGTCGTATAACTTCTTTTGGCCGTTCGAAGATAATCAGGACTAATACTGCCCCACGAACCACCGCGTAAAACTTTTGTTTTTCCGGTTTCTGAGCCATTTGGATTATTTTTTGGACTTTTTTCATAATAACTTGGGTCGTACCAATCATTAGTCCATTGCCAAACATTTCCGCTCATTCCATAAAGTCCGTAATTGTTTGGCGGAGTATCTTTTACTTTTGCTAACCTCCACCAATCGCCATTCATTATTCCTTTTTCATCATCAAAATTCGCCAACGACGAATTGAATTCATCACCCCAAGGAAAATTTTTCCCTTCCAAACCACCACGAGCCGCGTATTCAAATTCAGCTTCGGTTGGCAATCTATAGCCAACTTCGGACGGAATTCCTTCGGTCGCATTTCGCCAATTACAATAATCAACCGCGTGATACCAATCTATGCCGGTCACGGGATTTTCTGGCTGATTATAAGTTTCATATTCCCAATATTTTGAGTTTTTCCCGCCAGCCTCAACATATTTTTTAAAATCTTCATAGGTTATCGGAGTTTCATCCATATAAAAAGAATCTATCGTGACAAAATGGATTGGTCGTTCATCAAAAAAATCACTATTTTTGTCGCCCATTGAAAAAGTGCCACCGGGTATCAAAATCATTTTTTTGACACTGTAAATAAACTTCGGCAATTCGTCTATATTTATTTCGGTAACTTCTTTTTGGGATTTTTGCGCATCTTTTTCAATTTGGGATTTAGTTAATATAAAATAAATAGAAAAACCCAAAATGCCAATAACTAAGAGGAACAAAATAATTTTGTTTTTTTTCAAAATCATATTGTTAAATAATAACATTTTTGTGGCGAATTTAAAATAATTTTTACCGACAAAATAGGCGAGCGGGCAAGAATTTTTCTTCCCCCTAAAACCCCCTAAAAATTTTTGCCCGCGAGTCGTATTGAAAATCTTGTTTTTCGGCTAAACCACGATGAAAATCTGAACCGCCGAACTGGAAGCGAACTAACGAGTTCATGCTCTAAATTTTCCAAATTATCGCCGGAAGACATCAGCGACACTCTAAAATTTTTCATTTCAGAATTAAAAACTAAAAAAGGAATTGAAAAAAATCTTTTATTCGCCCGAAAAAATCAAAATTTGCTTCAAATTCCGCAAAAATCCAAAGGATTTTTGCGGAAAAAATCGGGCAGAAAAATGCCTCAGCCCCGCAGAGCGGGGCTGAGGCAAAAATCAGTTCATCAGCAAAAAATCAGAAAAAAAAGAGTTTGTCGTCTCAAACACGGTGCCGGTGGCAGGGATCGAACCTGCGACCTCAACCTTATGAAGATTTTGCTCTAACCACTGAGCTACACCGGCTCTATATAAAAACCCGCATGGGTTTTTGTCAAACCCGACTTACGGGTATAGGGCAAAACTTGTTGCGGGGGCAGGAATTGAACCTGCGATCTCTTGGTTATGAGCCAAGCGAGATACCTCTTCTCCACCCCGCGATTATATTGTATTATCTTCTCTAAAAAAATCAACCCCCTTTATACTATAAATTACGTCTAAGAATACTTTTGAGGTTCTTACTAAGATTATTTACAAATTCCCTGTCCGCGATCAATGACTCTAAATCAAATTTAATGCTCCTTGAATCTACTTTATTAACAGCTTCCAAGAGTTTCTTTTTTAAATCCTCTTTATTTTTAATATTTTCAATACATTTTAAATTAGGAACAACTCCCCTTTCTAAATACCACATCAAATCAAAATAATCCCGACCCTTAATTTTTGCCAAGGTCTTGCCGCTTTTATCTGTTTTTTCCCATTTTCTCCTCAAAATCGCTCTTATTTTTGTTGCCATTAGGGTAGGCAAATCAAAAGTTCTTATTAAAATCGATTTTCCATATTTAAAAACCGGGGCAACCTGAATCTTATAACCCTTACAAAAATCAAATTCATTAAATATTTCTATTTTTAAAATCAAGATATCTGATTCAGATCGTTTCGCCAAATTTAATTCGTATAAAATCGGGAACTTCAAATAAATCCTGAATTTCTGAATTTTTATCTTGGGCTCCAGGCCTGTTTCTTTATTAAAGAAAACTTTTAAATTATCCGCAAGTCCTGACAATTTTATATTCTTTTTTAAATCAACAAAATCCAAATCCTCTGAAAGACGAGGCAAATCAAAACAATACCTTAGAGAAGAGCCGCCGTAAAAAATAAGATTATTATGTTTTTTGCTTGAATAAATAAAAAACAAAACCAAAACCTGCAAATATTCTTTAATTATATTTCTCTTAAAAATATTTCCCGTGTCTTTGTTTTCTTCCAATATATTCTTAATCAATTCCAAGTTTGTCATAAATTTCCTTCATTTTTATTGAACCCTCCAAATCTATATACGTTTTGAATTCTTTTTTATCTTCAGGAAGCATTTCTCCTAAATTCAACCGTAATTCTTTGATTGTTTCTTTATTAATTAATAAATCCTTTCTGAAATACAGAAAATCAAATAATGCCTTGGCTACAGTGGCTCTATAAATTAAAAACTCCCCTTTCTTTTCCACTTTGAATCCTAAAAATAGAGTATCTTTAATTTTATGATAGATAAAATTTCCCAATGGATTGTTGAAACTGGCTGTTTTGCTTTTACTTACCAGGGTAAAATTTACAGGTAACTCTGTTAGCAGATTATTTTGGTATAAAACATAATCCAAACTTAAATAAGAAGGAGAATATGTCTCAATCGCCAATGATTCTAAAAATTCAGAATATCTATTCTCCGACCTCATTTTATCAACAAAAAATTTTGTTGTATAAAATCCCTTTTTAATCCGGATAAAGTCGCCTCTTTTTACCATCCTTACCGCAAGAATCCTTAAATATTCGGAACCAACGCCTGCTAATTTCAAGTTTCCAATACTAAAATAGGGCAGCTTTTCTACCAACTTAATTACTTTTTTACTTATTTTTTCCTCGTTTCTCATAATATACATTTATTGTATATTATCGGAAACAATTGTCAAGACTGGCTAAAAAGACATTTTTAAAACATCTCTAAATCGCGGAGGGCTTGCTCGTAAATCGCTACGGTCTTTTTCGCCTGTTCCAGAGTTAAACGATAATCAGGATCGTGAACAATGTTGTTGCGAATTTTATGGGCTTGCCAAACATTTTCTATATTGGGCAAAACGGCTGAATCCACCTGCTTTAATCTTTCTCCGATTGTCTCTCCGCTATAACCCGCTTTCTCCAAAACATCATCCAATAAACTATCTGATTCAATTACAGCCAGCTTGCATTCTGCCTCATTTGCCACTTCTAATCTTTTAACGACTTTTTGCCACTGCTTAAAGGTTTTTTTCACTCCAAAGGGATTGTAGGTAAAAAATTCTGTCCAGTCCTCTAAGATTCGTCTTTTCAACCAGCTATTTTTCAGAAGCAAAATAATAATCCCAACAAAGGAAAAGATGAAAAAAATTATAAAAATAATCTTGAGATAGAGAAATATCCCTGATGACGGTAAAAATTCAATGGCTAGATCTTGATGATTCATAAATTTTAGCGATTTCTAAAATACTATTTTCTTCAAAGTGTCTGCCGATAATTTGCAGTCCCACCGGCAAATTTCCGACAAACCCGCAGGGAACGGAAACAGCCGGCAAACCGGCTAAATTTACCGAGACGGTAAAAACATCGCTTAAATACATTGACAAAGGGTCGGTAATTTTCTCTCCGATTTTAAAAGCCGGGCTCGGGGTTGTCGGTGTAAAAATAACATCAACTTTTTCAAAAGCCCTGGCAAAATCCTTTATAATTAATGTTCTGACTTTTTGAGCCTTTAAATAAAAGGCATCGTAATAACCAGCAGACAAAGCATACGTCCCCAGTATAATTCTCCTCTTAACCTCTCTGCCAAAACCCTTTGCCCTTGCCCGCAAGTAAACATCTAATAAATTATTTTCTGTTTTCTGTTTTCTGTTTTCTGTTGATAATCCATATTTAATTCCATCATAACGAGCCAGATTAGCTGAGGCCTCAGAGGTGCAAATAAGGTAATAAACAGGAATTGCGTATTTTGTCCGAGGCAAACTAATTTCTTCAATTCTTGCCCCTAATTCCTCAAATTTTTTTATCGCCTTTTTAATTATTTTCTCAACCTCTGGATCCAGTCCCTCTACAAAAT
>VGKE01000025.1 GCA_016867195.1 Candidatus Nealsoniibacteriota bacterium
CCTCTTTGTTTACGATGGGTAAGACCCATCTTAATCTTTCTTCCTTGGTTGTCTTAGGCATTTTTGTACACATACCGGGATATTACTACCTCGGCAGAAAACCGCCATATGTCCGTGTACATTACCACAATCTATTGACATTTGTTTCGTAATATAATAGCATTAAGGCAGTTTGTAAGTACGCTTTATAATCAATTGGCTTCAGGTCAGAAAGGACGGTAGGAAAAATGAGAAAAATTCAGAAAAGTTTTGTGGTCGTGTGTCTGATCGTATGTCTGATCGTATTCGTATGCCTTGCTTGTTGCATGGGCAACGACGGATGCGAAGGTAGAGGAACAACCCAGCAGTCGGCGAGCGGAGCCAAGCAGGCTCAGCTTTCCGAGATTCCGAAGAACTCTCGTGGGTATACCACGGAACAGCAAAACATCATGGACAGAATCAGGGTGACTACGGATACCACGAAGGTTCTGTGGATTCACCTGATTGCACTTGACGGCAAGATCATCCGGAGAATGCCGATCAGATGCAAGGCTACAAGTTCGGGCAAAAGACTCGAGGCAACGCAAGCAGCCAGCTCAAACCAGTATGGCATGAATTACCCGCGGGCATGGGAAGGCGGCTACGAAACGAACGAACTAATCCAGCCCGACGGCACCTATGGCCACTCTGATTCATACATCTATTGGTTTGATCCGCAAGGGCGGTATCACCAGTGGGGTACGGCCGGCGGTCTCGGGTATTTCTTAACGGATTACCCGATTGACCTGCAAAGCCCGATTGATGAGATCACGGGTATGTACAACGTCCAAGAAGCCGCTCTGAAGTGGCAAAGGCAGCAAGAAGCGTTGTTTAAACAGCAAGAAGGACAAGGCAAGTAGAAAGGGACGACTATGAGTTGGCAGAGTTGGGAAAAATCAGCAGATAAGGGACCGGTTTTGTTTACTCTGAAGGCCTTCTTCGCCATAGTCCTGATCGGCGTCGTGATAAGCGTCGTCGGTTACGGACTCGGCTGGTTCGGTCAAGCGGCACAAGTCGCCAAGGAAGAGTTTGGCCCGAGAGCCGCTCTCGACAAGTATCAGTGGTTCATCGAACAGGAAAGCGCGATCAAGAAGATGGATCAGGATATCAAGATGTTCGAGGGTCGCGTGACCGGTGTCACCGAACAGTACAGGGGCTATGGCGAGGACCAATCCAAATGGCCTCCGCACATCCAAGTCCAGTACAATCGGGAAAGACAACAGGCCAGAGAAGATCTGATCGCCGTTGCTTCCCAGAGGAACAATCTGGTGAAGGAGTACAACGCCGCATCGGAGAAGTTCAACTGGGCACCTTTCCGAACTCGGCTCGACAAGCCGAGAGAAAGCTTTCAGGAATATCAGGCCAAGTGAATAACTTGATCAGTAACTGAAAGCATGGGTCCTTGTGGGGGTTTATCTCACAAGGGCTTTTTTATTCTGTCAAATACCATTTTACAGCACACTCCCCATAAAGAAGCCAAAAAATAAAAACTGCGGAGGTCCGACCTCCGCAGTTTTGTTGTCTTTATTTTTAAAATGATCGGGAGTATTTTATCTCAAAATCAAAAAAATATTATAGAAATATTAAGCAGGGATTAAAAGAATTGAATTTCAGCAGAGTTTTAACCGCAAAAAGTTTTTACAATTTATCAAAAGCCAAGGTCCCGCGATTTTATTGATTTATATTTTATATTGAAAAACGACAAGAGCTTGTCGCTTGACGGTTTAATTAAAAAGACACAAGTAAAGTTTGATAACTATATTGATCCAATTCAGCTCGGCACCCAATATATGAAAGCAAGGGAAGTAAAGGATTTTCCTAAAATGCTGATTGATTGACAACGGTTCTGAGTTTCACAAAGAGTTCATAAAGGCCTGTAAGAAATTGGGTATTGAGCAGTACTGGTCCCGACCAGAACCCCTACTGATAATCCGGTCAACGAAAACTTTAACGGCACTCTTAAGAGAGAATTCCTCAGGGTTGGCAATTTCCATCCCAATCCTGTATTATTTAACAAAGAACTTACTGAATGGCTTATCGATTATACCTTTGTCAGGCCTCACCAGGCGCTTGGTTACGACACCCCTTGGCAGTTCTATCAAAAAACCGCAAAAGTGTTACCAATGTACCCGTCTCGTGCAGTTGCTTGACAATGTTTCTTGAAGCGCTAAAATAAGATAAAGCCGTTTTATTTATAGTAGTTCCAACTACTTTTTGTTAAACAAGTTTATGAAAAGGAAATTAAAACTACATCAAGTAGTTAAAAAGTTAAAAGAGAAAAAAATGAACCTTTTTACTCCCATAGAGTTTAAAAGGGTTTTTGACGTTTCTAATTGGGCCTGCCGGTGGTTTATTAAGAACCACGTCAAAGGAGGAGATTTCCTAAAACTCCGCAAAGGGCTTTATGTTTTGGCTGATTATCCCCCGAGTAATTATTTCATCGCCAATCGTCTTTACGAGCCATCTTATATTTCTTTTGACGCCGCTTTGTCATTTTATGGTATTATACCGGAGACCATTTACGCCATTACTTCTGCCACCCCAAAAACCACTCGTGAATATGAAGCAGCCAATATCCGTTTTATCTATCATAAACTTAAAAAAGGGACTTATGCCGGCTACAAAACAATAAAGCATCAGGATAACACAATTTTGATTGCCGAACCGGAAAAGGCCTTGGCCGACTACTTATATTTTATTGAGTTAAAAAAAAGAGATTTTTCATACGAAAGGATGGATTTAAAAAAAATAAAAAAAACCAAATTAAAAGATTATGCGAAATTATTTAAACGGCCGAAGATGAATAGCCTAATAGAGAAAATTTATGTTCAGTCAAGATGCCCTAAAAGAGTTTACTAAGAAATTTCAGACCATTGAAAAAAATATATGGAAGCCCGCGTTTTTCAGAGGATTTGGATTTTAGCGGAGAAAATATCTCTCATTATCAAATAATTGACGACCTCTTTGTAAACACCCTTTCCGAGATAGAAAAGCAAGGGATAAAAGTAGATTTAACAGAGGCAAAACCGACAACCGGCGGTTATTTGGGAATAATCCATTATGAACTCTACGATTTTATAGAGGATATGAAATTTGAAATTTCTTTAAGAGAGGGTAGGGGATTAGCCAAAGAAGTTACCACCATTATAAGTGATTATACTTCCGCTTATACCCTTATTTCTTTATCTGGAGCAGGAATTGTCAGAGGAAAAACAGCGGCCTTAATTTCGCGGAAAAAACCCAGAGATTATTATGATATCTACTTTTTACTCCGGCATCCCCAGCTTCATCAACTGGTAGAAAAAACCAAACTAAAAGAAATCCTGGAAAACTTAGAGAAAGAGAAGATAAACTTCAAAAAAGAACTCTCGGTTTTGCTTCCCATCAGTCACCAGTTGATTTTAAGAGATTTTAAAAAAACCCTAATTCAGGAAATAAAAAAGTGTTGCTGATTTTAAAAAAAAGCGCTTGATGATTCGTGAAACAAATCAAAGCAAGCGCTATGAGGGGAACTGCTCTTAGTTCTTTTCTAAGACGCAGCCCTCTTAAGTTCGTCAACCCTAGAGGTAATTTCCACTCCCAGATATGTTGGTTTCACTATGAATTCTTCATACTGGCCAATAGATACGCCTCTGACCTTTTCTGCCACTTCTGGTTCTCTTAGCATCGCTTCTTTATCTACTTCTTCTTTAATTCTGATGAAGCGAGTAAGATCTAGTTTCTTAAGATTTTCCAGGACGGCTTTGACATCACGGAGCGATACTGCTGGCGGAGTCATACGCCAGCCAAAGGTGCCGGTCGGCACTTCTACTGTCTTCCGCTTGTTGCCCTCAGTTAGTTCGTTGCGATTGGTTTCAGCAAAAGCGAAAAGTCCTTCAACGAGTTCTGAAATTCTCTTCTGGTGGGGCCCGGCGTCAGACATTGCTTTTGCTTTCAATTCCTCAACCCTGGCATTAAGAGTAGATTGGATTGCGATAGTGGCGCGTTGTTCTTCTCCTATTTGGCGTAAAAACTTAGTCGCCTCTTCCAAACTTTTGGGCACGGGTGTTACCGGATGCTTGATTTGTCTTTTCTTGGCCATGGCAAGAACCTCCTTTTTGTGTGGTTTTGTCTATGTAATTTTGTCAATGTGCTTATTTGGCGCTTTTTTAGATTTCTATTTTGTAGATGGTTGAATTGTTTTTGAGATAGATGGTTTTGCCGTCTTCGGAAATAGCGAAGTCGGTCAGGTTGTCAAATTTTTCGCTCTGGAACTGCTTAATGATTTCTCCCCCGCCTGCATCGCTATGCGAAGCATTGCGGGCAGGTTTTTTACTGATGATAATGACTCGCTTATTTAATGGCTCTAAAAGATAAAGTTCGGCTATTTCGGCTTTTGTGGCGATTTTGGTAATATTTTCCACAATCGGAAAAATATCCAGAGATATGGTTTCCTGAAAATCGCCCCTATAATAGCGGAGAAGAGAATTGTCTTTGTTTAAGAGCCAGATTGAGCCGTCAATTGCCATTGATTTTGGTTGAGAACAGTATTGGTCCGGTTCTTTCCAGATTTGGCCGGAACCCCAGTTCGCGCCTCCTAAAAAAGGATATCTTACAATTCGGCAATTATTTTTATCCAGAAAATAAAGGTGAGAGAAATAAGAAGCAACTATGTCAAAATTAAAATTTGATTCTATTGGGACGAGATTTTCCGGCAATAAAAGAGGGGCTGAAACCGCCTTATATTCTGTTTCCGGCGCCTCTTCCGGACTTTCAATTCTTTCTAATTTATTGATTCTTTCCAATTCCGCTGTTTCAATTTGAGTGATTTCAGAAACAAGCTCTTTTTTTATCTCTCTCCTTCCGAAAATTAAAAAACCCAAAAGAAGAAGGCAGGCCAGAATAAGAACTAAAATAAGTTTCTTTTTTAAGTTTTTTTCCGGCTTGAATTTTTCAAGCAGAACTGATTTGGCTTTTGGTAATTTTTCTTTGGGAATCTTGGGCAATTTGGGAAATTTGAATAATCCGGGAAGTTTGGGTAGTTTAGAAAATTTAGACAGCAGGGACTTCCATTTAATATCGGGCATTTTAAAATGCCTGAATTTTTTTTCTTCCTGGTATAAAATGGGTTTTTTTACCGACCTGACCTCTGCCTTAACCACCGTTAAAAAGCAGATTCCCGAGACCTTTGAGCCTCTGCCTTTTTGAAAAAGCCGGGTAGGCAGAATTTCTTTTATTGTTTTTGAGTCAATTTTTTCGGCCAAAGCGATTTTAGCAAGGATATTTTGCTCATGGAAAAAATCAAAAACCTCTTTGGTTAGGACCAGAATAGTATCATCCGGAGTTAATCGGCCGGAAACAACGTTAAAAAATATCTTCAGGGGATAGGGCTCAATCTCCTGGGATTCCAGAGTTTTGCCGATATTGATTATTTTCCCGGCTCTAATCAATAAAACTTTGAGTTCCCCGGTTTTGCTAAAAAACAAATCAAGGTCTTTTATGGAAAGGAGGGCGAAGTTAAGATTTCCCAGCCAGCTGACATTTTCTTTTTTTACCTCTTCGGCTAAAAAATCATTTGTTTTTTTCAGGGTCTGGGAAAACGCCTTTTCCGGATTCTTAAAAGAAAGAGAATAATAGTTTTTTTTGAAGATATTGGAAATATTGTCTAAAAAATTAAGGTTTTGGGGCAGAGCGTTTTGGATTTCGCCAACGAGATAAATGCTTCCCAGTTTTTTTTCATAAACATTTTCTGGTTCATAAACAAAACTATCAAAGATATAGCCCTCTTTTAATTTAGGATTAAAATGGAATTCAAAAGT
>VGKE01000026.1 GCA_016867195.1 Candidatus Nealsoniibacteriota bacterium
TCTTGCGTAAGGCAGGAAATATGAAAACAGTTTTGAGGTTTAGCGAAAACAAGGGTATGCCAAAAGATTCAGCCGCCTCGCATTCGTGGAGGACCTCTTTGATGTGTTTTCTTTTAACAGATGGAGTTGACGTGTTTTTGGACGTGCGATGTCTGAAATGGTCTGAAATGTTATGAAAGGAGATATTATTCACCTTTTAAATAGGGGAGTTGAGAAAAGAAAAGTTTTTCTCACAGACAAAGACTATTTTAGGTTTGTTTATAATCTTTATGATTTTAACGATGTTAATAATGTAATTTCAGCTTATTATTATAGGCGTAAGCCATTAATAAATGATAAAGCGAAAGAAAAGTTGGTTGATATTTTTTGTTGGTGTTTAATGCCCAGTCATCCCCATGTTTTAAGTCAGGAGAGAGTTGACGGAGGAATAAGTATATTTTCTAAGAAAATAATGGGTGGATACACAAAATATTTTAACGAGAAAAATAAAAGAAAGGGAGTTTTATTTCAAGGGAGGTCGAAGATAATTAAAGTGAACAAAGATGTTCATTTTAACTATCTTCCATTTTATATTATGTCCAACCCGATTAAATTAATAGAACCTGAATGGAAAAAAGAGGGAATTAAAAATTTCGGAGAAGTTATTAATTTTTTAGAAAATTATAAATATTCTAGTTTTCTTGATTTAATTGGAAAAGAGAATTTTCCATTTTTGATAAATAAGGAACTTTTTTATGAATTGTTTAATACAAATAAAGAAAAATTTAAAAAAGATTTTATAGATTGGCTTGAAACATATCGTTCAGACGTGCGACGTCAAAAAGGGATATGACTTGTCCGTTTTGCGATATTAACAAGGAAAAAACAAGAATAATCAAACAGGGTGAATACTGTTATGTTTGTTTTAGCAATCCGAGGTTGATGGAGGGGCATTTGCTGATTATTTCCAAAAGACATGTTGAAAAAATATCGGAATTAAATAAAAATGAAAAAGAAGAGTTGATTAATTTTGTTGTTGAATATCAGGAAAAAATATTGAACGGTCTGGCCAGGGGTTGCGACATAAGGCAGAACTACCGGCCGTTTCAGGGGAAAAGCAAACTGAAACTTGACCATCTTCATATTCATTTACAGCCCAGACATTTTGAAGATGAACTTTATAAAAAATGCCAGATATTTGAGAAAAGTATTTTTAAAGAATTAACCCGGGAAGAAATAGACAAAATCAATGCAAAAATTAATTGTTCAACACTTTCAAAATATGCTCAAAAAAATCAAAATTTCTAACGGGGTGGATGTTGCCAAGCTTATTGACCATACTAATATCAATCCCAAAGCCAGGGCTGAGGATATTAAAAAAACCTGCGCCGAGGCGATTAAATATAATTTCCGGGGCGTTGATGTTCGTCCCAAATGGGTGAAATTGGTGAAAAAAGAAGTAAAAGGTACGGATATTAAAGTAATCGTTTTAATTGATCCGCCTATGGGGTTGAGTTCTTTTCAGGAACGGCTCCGGGTTTGTAAAAAAGCCAGAGCAGACGGCGCCGACGAACTTGACGTGGTGATGAATATTGTGGATTTGAAATATGAAAGGTATAATAAAATTATCAAAGATCTTAAAACCATTTCTAAAATTCTTCCCACTAAAGTAATCATCGGCTCCGGCTATTTAACTGACGAAGAAATAAAAAAGGCCTCGGAAATTGTCAAAGAAGCCGGCGCCTTCTGCGTTAAAACGGCTACAGAAAAAGACCCTCTAGAAAGAAGAGAGTTGGAAGAAAAAGCCCGGCATCTCAAAATTATGAAAGAGGCGGTGCCCAGGCTTTTTATCAAGGCCTCGGCTCAAATCAGGACTTTAGAAGATGTAAAAAAGATGGTCAGGGCTGGGGCAGATATCATTGGCACCAGTTCCGGTGTAGAGATTATAAAAAACCTGTGAATAAATCAACTAAAAGCAAAAGCAAAAAAATCCAACCAGTCCCGCTTTATTCTGACCCTCATTTGCCAGCGGTCAAAGAGGATTTTAGGGAGACGTTTCAATGGCGAATTTTCAGAATTATGGCTGAGTTTATTGAGGGGTATCATTTCATCGCGGATTTGCAAAAAACCGTTACCATTCTTGGCTCAACTAGTTTCCCGCCGGGAAATCCTTTTTACAAAGAGGCCCGAAAATTAGGCGGTCTTTTAGCCAGGAACGGCTATACTGTTATTACCGGAGGCGGTCCGGGTATTATGGAGGCGGCTAATCGCGGCGCCTCTGAGTCCGGGGGCGTTTCAGTGGGAATGAACATTCAACTTCCCGAGGGTCAGCGAATGAATATTTATGTTACCAAGCCGATTGGTTTTCATTATTTTTTTACCAGAAAAGTAATGCTTTCTTTTTCTTCCGACGCTTTTATCTTTTTTCCCGGTGGATTCGGCACTTTGGACGAATTTTTTGAAATAGTCACCCTTGTTCAGACCAAGAAATTTACCAAACCAGTTCCTATTATTGCGCTGGGAAGGGGCTACTGGCAGCCGCTTTTTGACTGGTTAAAAAATGAGGTCTATCTTAAAAATAAATCCATAAAAAAACAAGATCTGGAGATTATAAAAATTGTTGACTCAGCCGAGGAGGTCTTGGAAATAATTAAGAAAAAAGGTCGGCAAAAATAAGTAATAATAAAAACTATGAGAAAAATATCTTTAGTATTAATCTCGTTGGTTCTAGTTGGTTTTGGCGCCGGGGTTTTAGCCCAGGCAAGCGAACTCCCAGACCCGGGTATGCTTCCTGACAGTCCTTTTTACTTTTTAAAACGGCTCTCTGAGGGGATTGGAACTCTTTTTACTTTTGGCGACTTAGCCAAAGCCGAGAGACATACTCAATTGGCTTCTAAACGTTTGGCTGAAGCCAAGGCTTTAGTAGAAAAAGGACGAGAAGATATAGGCGAAAAGGTTTTAGCTAGATACCAGGAACAATTAGAAAGGGCCTTAAACAAAGCTCAGCAAGCCGGGGTTAGGGGGAAAAGCATTGTTGAAGTTACAGAGGTTGTAACCGAAACAACAGTCAAACACCTTTCTGTTTTAGAAGAGGTCTTAGACAGGGTTCCGGAACAAACCAGGGGAGCCATTGAAAGAGCCAGAGAGGTTTCAATGACTGGTCAGAAAAGCGCATTGAGAGCCCTGGCTTGGGAAAATCCAGAAAGGGCGACTGAAATCAATTTGAAAGCAGTTGAATCTAAACTGAACAGGGCTAAGGCAAAAGCCGAGCAAGGAGAGATAGAGGATATGGAAGAAGCGATTAGAGGTTTTGAGAACCAAAACAGATTCGGAGAGGAAATCTCTCAGATTGCTCAGGCGGTGGGAAAAGATATAACTGTCTTAGAGCAATTGGTCGGAAGAGCTACTTCTGTTCATCTGGAGATTTTATCCGAGGTCTACGAAAAAGTGCCGGAACAGGCAAGGGAAGCCATTGAGAAAGCAATGGAGGTTTCAATCAGAGGCCATGAAAGAGCAATTGAGGTCTTGAAAAAGGGATTAGAAGAAGCGCCGGAGACCCTGGAAAGAATTTTGGAAGAAATGCCAGAAGATGTTCTTAGTCCAATAGAAAGGATTCCTCAGGAGGTTAGGCAAAAAATTCAAGAAAGAGTTAGAGAGGAAAAAGATTAAAAAATAAAAAATTATTTAAAATATTATGGCGAAATCCAATTTGATTTAAAATTAATGATTTCTCACCATGGGCTACTTGGGGCATTAACTACTGTCTTAAAAGATGATTTTGAGAGAAAGTCGGGAATGGCAGCGGAATCATTTGGTAAGTTTCAATGGGAACTTGAGAAGCATATTTTCGGAGAAGAAGCTATTTTATTTAAACTTTGTAAAAAAGAGAATTTAGAAGATTGTCAATTGGTAATAGAATTGGAAAAAGGACATACGGCAATGCTGAAGATGTTGGAAAATATCAAAAATGGTTCAGTTACTAATGCCTGGGCAGAAGATATTGATAGGTTTCAAAAGTTCCACTCAAAACATATGGAACGGGAAGAAAAAGAGCTTTATCCTAAATTAGATTTTGAACTAAGCGCGGCAGAAAAAGAAGAAGTGATTTCCAAGATTAATGAAATTCTAATCAAAAAATATTAAAGTAAATCCCAATCTTTTAGAAAAGGTCGCCAATCCTAAATTAAAAGATAAATTGTCAAATATGAAAGGTTTTACAACAAACATTGAAAAAGATACTTTGGAGAACGAGAATTTTCGCAAAGTGCTTTATACGGCCAAACACAGCCAGTTGGTTTTGATGTCTCTAGGGCCGGGCCAGGAAATCGGGATGGAGGTTCATCCGGATAACGATCAGTTTTTTCGAATTGAAAAGGGAGAGGGCAAATGTTTGATTGATAATAATGAATATCATCTGGAAGACGGAATGGCGATTGTCGTTCCGGCCGGGGCCGAGCATAATGTTATTAATACTTCTCTAAGTGAAGAACTAAAGCTTTATACTATTTATTCTCCGGCCCATCACAAAAATGGCATTATCCGGTTAACAAAAGAAGAAGCCGAGGCCCATGAAGCGGATTTTGACGGAGTAACGAGTGAGTAAAAAATGAAGAACAAAAAAACACGAGTTTAATCGTGTTTTTTTGTATTGTATAACGCTCTTAAGATAGGTGCTTGGAAACCAATTTTGTCATTTCAAACATATTTACTGCGCTTTTTCCGTTGAAAACTGCTTTTAATTTGGCGTCAGCATTAATGTTTCTTTTATTTTTAGGGTCCTGCAGTCCGTTTTTTTTAATATACGCCCAGAGTTTTTTTACGACCTGGGAGCGGGGCATAGGACCCTTTCCCACCACTGCCTCCAAATCAGCGGTGAGTTTCAGCGGCTTCATAAAAGCCGCGTTTGCTTTTCTCGCCATAACTTTAATATATTAGCCCGGCTTCGGTATTAACCTTCAGCCGCGCCAAAAATTAATTAATTATTTAGCGAAGCGACCGTTTTTTTTATAATATAGTATATTACCATATAGATTAATCTAAAACAATAGAGGGAAGGCATATTTAAGTATAGCATAATCTATTGAAATATCAAAAAAAGGGTCCCTGCGCGCAGAGATCCTTAAGTGGCGAAGGACCTGGTCAAACGGTAGAGGATTGTATAAGGGGAGGTATCTTGGATTTCAGGACTTGCGCCACTTTTTGTATTTCTTCCTCGCGGCAAAAAACATGAAGATCTATGAACTTCCATCTTTTCTGACCCTTTCTGATTGAAAGCATTCCTCCGGAAGACAGTTCGGCGAATTCTATTTCTGCCCAGGGAATTTTCCTGCGCCGGAAAATCCCTTTTATTTCAAGGGATTCCTCATTAATAGAAATCTTCCGAAAAACATTGCTGAAAATACAAAGAAACAACAAACTGTAGAAAATGAACGGCAAACAAACGAATGCGATAAGTACCACCGAAATAGAAAGGGGCGCTTCTATTAATTTGATTGCCAACAAAAGAAATCCTGCAAAAGCGAAGAACGCGATAATATACAGATTTACATAATACTTTCGGGGTTTGAGTTCCATTGTCTTGCTCCTTAAAATAGACTTTATCTGTTACTCTGTTGTTATTTTGTTGTCAAACACGCTGTTTTTATAATATACTTAAACACTAATTTGTCAAGCCATTAAATCGCCAAAACAAAGATTTTTTGATATAATAAGATGTAGGAAATAATAGCGTTGTTTACAGTCACTACGTCATTGCGAGCCGCAGCGAAGCAATCCCAACATAAACATACTAGATAACGAGATTGCTTCGTCGCTTCACTCCTCGCAATGA
>VGKE01000027.1 GCA_016867195.1 Candidatus Nealsoniibacteriota bacterium
ACCGGTGTACTACACCCCGATAAAAATTTTGGCGGGTGTTTTCTTGAAGATATTAACAAATTTTTTACTTGTAGTCAATTTTGATTAATGCTATAATATCATAATGAAGCCGTTGAATAATTCAGCGTTTATCCGCGTAACTATCCGCGTTTTTCCGTTTCTACTTTGAAATTAGAAGCAGATTCACCCTGTGAAATAATGGCTATGCCAATTTCACAGGATGAACGCGGATATACACGCGGATTTCCGCGGAAAAATAATTGTTCAGCGCTTTCATAATATAATATGGCAAAGAAATTTTTTGATATTATTCCTCCGGAAAAAGTTAGAAAAGAAGTTCGGGAAAAAGTTAAATCCCCCGGAATAAAAAGAACTTTCTTAAAAGGTTCAGTTTTTTGTTTATTTTTCTTAGTTCTGTTTTTGCTTTTTAGTTTTTTCTTTTTTTCAAAAATAAAAATTGAAATTTGGCCGGAAACGGAAATCATAACCTTAGGAGAAAAGTTAATAATTGATGAAAAATCTGAAAACATTAGTTTTTCAAACAAAGTTATTCCGGGTAAGATTTTTGACACAGAGAGAACTCTTTCCGAGGAATTTCTTTCTTCTGGCAAAACATTAAAAGAGAGAAGAGCCGAGGGGGTAATCAGAGTATATAATGATTATCACTTAAATCAGACCTTGGTAGCAAATACCAGATTTCAGCCACCCCTGGAAAGATTTCAGTCGCCCCTGGAAAAAGGAGAAAATCCCTGGTTTAGATTGGCAGAGAGAGTCAATATTCCTGCGAAAAGTTCTATTGAGGTAAGGGTAGTGGCTGATAGTCCCGGAGAAAAATATAACATTAGCCCCTCAACGTTTTCTGTCCCCGGCTTAGCCGGTTCTCCTACATATACTTTTGTCTATGGAAAGTCCTCTTCTCCAATGGTCGGGGGTTTTAAAGACGAAGTTCCCCAGGTCTTAAAAGAGGATTTAGATAAAGCCGAGAGTGTTTTAGCCGAAAAACTAAAAACAGAAAGCAAAAAGTTATTAAAAACAATTATCCCTTCTGGTTTTCTTTTATTAGACGGAGCGGTCTCTCAAAAGGTTACAGAAACCACTGTTTCGGTCCAGGTCGGGGAGGAAGCAGAATTTTTCAATTTTGGAGTCAGGGTTCAATCAGACGGCCTGGCTTTTAAAGAATCGGACCTAGAGAATTTTTCTAAAAACATTATTGGTCTGGAAATCCCCGAAGGTAAAAAAATAGATGAAGAAAGTTTAGAAATTAACTTTCTTTTAGATTCAATAGATATAGATGAAGGAAAAATGGTTTTAAAATTAGAGATTAGGGCCAAGATTTATTCGGCTGTTGACCTGGCCGGACTTAAAAGCGCCATTTTTGGGAAATCATTAAAAGAGGTACAATTATTTTTGGAGAATTTAGAACAATTGGTAAGAGTTGATGTAAAATCCTGGCCTTTCTGGAGAAGAAGAGTTCCTGAAAATATTGAGAAAATTGAATTAAGGTTGAATCTGGATCCCGTAGACTATACGGGGTTGACTGATTAAATTAAGTTTGTTAAACTAATCAATTATTTTAATGGGTAAAAATCAAAAGAATTATCGAAAAACAGGGGAGGTTTTAGAGGCCCTGCCCAGCGCTAATTTTAGGATAAGGTTAGATGATGGGAAAGAAATAATTGCTTATATTGCCGGTAGATTAAGGATTTATCATATTAAAATTTTGCCGGGCGATAGGGTAACTGTAGAGATGACCTCTTATGATGATAAAAGAGGGAGGATTGTTTACCGCGGTAAGTAAATTATGAAGGTTAGGCCATCAGTTAAAAAAATTTGTCGTAATTGTAAAATCGTCCGAAGAAAAGGACGAGTATATGTAATTTGCAAAAAGAATCCAAAACATAAACAAAGACAAGGGGGGTAGTGAAATTTCCACAATCCGCCTCTGGCGGATAAATTTGCGAAGTAAGTGGAAATTCTACTACCCCTCAAGGATAATATGCCACGTATAGCGGGAGTTAATATCCCAGACAACAAACAAATAGTAATTGCTTTGACTTATATTTATGGGGTTGGTTTAGCATTGAGCAAGAAGATTTTACAAGAAGCAAAAATAACTCTCGACCAAAAAGCGAAAAATTTAACTCCCGACGAGATTTCCCGACTTAAAGATATTATTGAAAAAAAATATAAAATTGAGGGGCAGTTAAAAAGAGAAATAATGTTTAATATTAAGCGATTAAAAGATGTCAGTTGTTGGCGAGGAATGCGTCATATTAGAGGTTTGCCGGTTAGGGGTCAGCGAACCAGAACCAATACCAGGACCGTTAGGGGAAATGTCAGAAAAACCGTGGGCTCTGGCAGGAAACCGCCGGTTCAACCAACTTAAACATGGGAAAAAAACGGATTATTAAAAAAAGCGAAGAAGAGTTGCTGAAAGAGACGGAAAAGGTTGAAAAAGAAATGAGAAAAGAGGTTAAAATTAAGTCCCCCTCAGGGGCAAGAGAGGGCAGGGTTTATGTTTCATCTTCTTATAATAACACCATAATTACTCTTACCGATGTTCAGGGAAATGTTTTAACCTGGGTTAGCGCCGGCTCCATTGGTTTTAAAGGAACAAAAAAAGCTACTCCTTTCGCTGCTTCCAGGGTGGCCGAGTCCGTATCTGCGGCGGCTAGAAAATTAGGAGTTGAAAAAGTGGCAATCTTTACGAAAGGAGTTGGCTCTGGTCGCGACTCAGCCATCAGGTCCTTGGCAAATCGCGGTTTAGATATTATTTCAATAACAGATACAACTCCAATACCTCATAACGGCTGTCGGCCTCCGAAAGCCCGGAGAGTATAATATGATAAACTCTAAATGTAAAATTTGTCGGCGGGCGGGAACAAAAATTTTCTTAAAAGGCGACCGCTGTTTATCACCAAAATGTCCGATGGTAAGAAGACCTTATCCCCCTGGCCAGAAAGGGAAAGGAAGGACCAGGGGCCTTTCAGAATATGGAAAAGAGTTAAAGGAAAAGCAGAAGTTAAAAAACCTTTATAATTTGAGAGAAAATCAATTTCGGAATTATGTGAAAGAGGTCCTTAAAAAAAGAGGGGGGGCAGAAGATATTAGCGATTTGCTTATAAAAAAATTGGAAAGCCGTTTGGACAATATTGTCTTTCGTTTGGGCTTTGCTTTGTCGCGGCTTCAAGCAAGACAAGCCATTAATCATGGTAAATTTTTGGTTAACGGTAAAAAAGTTAAAGCCCCGTCTTATCAAGTAAAGAAAGGCGACAAAATCACTCCCCATCCTTCTTTTTTTAAAAAAGAGAATTCTCCCGGTATTTTAAAGAAATATAAACCGCCCTCCTGGCTTGAGTTTGATATAAAAAAAATAGAAGGAAAGGTTATTGGAGAGCCCTCTTTAGAAGAAACGGGTTTGTCAATTGAACTTTCCTCAATTTTTGAATATTATTCAAGATAAATAAATCAACAAATAACGAATTTATTACGAATAGACGAATTCGTAAATTCGTAACCAATTCGTTATTCGATGATGATATTATGATTTTATTACCCAAAGCGCCAAAAGTTATTGATAAGAAAGAAAATAAAGCCCGGTTTGAAATAGAATCCTTATATCCCGGTTATGGCACAACCGTTGGTAACTCTCTTAGAAGGGTTTTACTTTCTTCTTTATCAGGGGCCGCTATTACTTATGTGAAAATTAAAGGAATTCAGCACGAGTTTTCAACGATAAAAGGGGTTTTAGAAGACATTATCACGATTATCATAAATCTAAAACAATTAAGGTTTAAAATATTCAGCGACGAACCCCAGAAAGCAACTCTTAAAATCAAGGGCGAAAAGGAAGTTAAGGGTTCCGATTTTAAATTTCCCAGTCAGGTTGAATTGGTAAATAAATCCTATCATATCGCCACCCTAACTGACAAGAAAACAGAATTGGATATGGAAATTCAGATTGAAGGGGGAACTGGATATGAGCCGGTGGAGCGGAGAAAAAGACAGGGAAAATTGGAGATAGGGGTAATTCCTATTGACGCGATTTTTACCCCGATTAAAAGGGTTAGTTATAAGGTGGAGAATATGAGGGTGGGCGAAAGAACCGATTTTGACCGCTTGCATTTAGATATTGAGACCGACGGAACCATTACTCCGGAAGACGCCTTTGCCCAGGCAACAGGAATTTTACTAAAACATTTTTCTTTGTTCGCGGAAACCTTTAAGCCGACAGAAGAAAAAAAAGATTCTCAGAAAGAAACGGCCAAGAAAAAAAAGAAATAATCAACGAATAGCGAATAAGTTGCGAATTTACGAATATAAGATTCGTAATTCGTATATTCGTAATGGATTCGTTATTCGCTGATGGTTATGCGGAAACTTAAAAAAGGCAGAAAATTATCAAGAGAAAGAAATCAAAGAAGGGCCTTGTTAAAATTATTGGCCGCGAATCTTTTTTTGCGGGAAAAAATAAGAACCACTGAGGCAAAAGCCAGGGAGCTTTCTCCTTTTGCCGAGAGGTTTATTACCCGGGCGAAAAAAGGCGACTTAAATTCCAGACGTATTTTATTGAGATATTTGCCCAAGAATTTGGTCAAAAAATTAGTTGACCAGATTGGCCCAAGATATAAAAACAGAAAAGGAGGATATACCAGGATTATTAAATTAGGGCCGAGGAAGTCAGATGGAGCAAAGATGACGATAATAGAACTAGTTTAAATGATAGGGCTACGAAATACGAAAAACATACGAATAACGAAATCATTAATAAATCTTTCGTATATTCGTAAAAAATTCGTATTTCGTAGCTAAATTATGCAACGCAAGGATCACATAATAGACGCTACAAACAAAGTATTAGGAAGATTAGCAACTGAAATTGCTATTCTTTTACGCGGTAAGCACAAACCTGATTTTGCTCCCAATAAAGACATTGGCGATTTTGTTATTGTGAAAAATATCGGCAAAATTAAATTAACCGGCAGGAAGTTTGAACAAAAAGTTTATTATCGCCACACCGGCTATTTGGGCGGATTAAAAAAAACATCTTTTAAAGAACTTTTTAAAAGAGAGCCGGGAGAAGTTCTTAAAAGAGCGGTTTTCGGGATGTTACCGAAAAATAAATTAAGAGCAAAACAAATTAAAAGATTAAAGTTTGAATAGCGCGGAGAGGCCCGACCTCCGCCAACTGGCGGAGGTCGGGCCTCTAATCTTTATGCTAAAAACAATAAAAGAAGAAAAATCAAAAAAAGCAGAAAAGAAAAAAGGTGCCAAGAAATCAGTTTCAAAACTACCCCGTTACTTTGAGGCGATTGGCAGACGAAAGACTTCTTTAGCCAGGGTGCGGCTTTTTACTCAGGGAGAAAAGGCAATTATAATTAACGAAAAGCCCTATCAGAGTTATTTTTTTGATTCCAATCTTCAGCAAATTATTATTTCCTCTCTTGAAAAAATGAAAGTCATCGATAAGTTTAGGATTTTAGTCAGGGTAAGGGGGGGAGGAATCCACTCGCAGGCAGAGGCAATAAGGCACGGAATAAGCAGGGCTTTGGTAAAATTTAACCCTGATTTCAAAAAGCGGCTCAGGAGGGTTGGTTATTTGACCCGTGATCCCCGGATGCGTGAACGAAAAAAGTTCGGACTCAAGCGTGCCCGCCGCGCCCCCCAGTGGCAGAAACGGTAACGAAGGAAAAGAAAAAGAGCGGTAAGAAACCGCCCCGAAAGAGCAGAATGTTAGCAGGAACGGCGCATTTTTTGTGACCGAATC
>VGKE01000028.1 GCA_016867195.1 Candidatus Nealsoniibacteriota bacterium
AACAAATCTCTGATATCATAAACAAGATGAACAACACTCCCCGTAAATGTCTTGGCTTCCGGACCCCGAAAGAAGTATTCTTCCAAGAGCAAGTTCCCACAATTAAATTACCAATCTTTAACTTTGAGCGTTGCACTTGAGGGGTCAATGTGCCATTATTTCCTACAGTTAATTCTATCAAAATAAAAAAATAAGTCAAAAAATGGCGGAGGGCAGCCCTCCGCCATTTTTATAGTTTTTTGATTTTAATGTAATAACTCTTTCCGTCAATTTTTATTTCTTCCCCGCCGAATAATTCTTTTTTAAGAAGGAATTCTTCAGCGCCAACCTCTTTCTTAAAACCCTTTAAATCGCTTGGTCCAAAGGTTGACTCAATTACAACCCTATCTCTCGGGGTCAATCTCATCTCTTTTCTAATTTTATTAATATTGCGAACTAACTCTCTATATTCGCCCTCTTCTTTTAGTTCCCTGGTAATCTTGGTGTCTAATTTAAGTTTCTTGCCAAAGGTGATTTTTTTGACATTAACCTCGTCCTTTATCAGTTCTAATAATGCTTTATCTAATTTATTTTTTATTTGGAGCGAAGCGAGGGGTTGGCGAACCTTTATCCCTGCCTCAGCCCGTTGGGCCAGGGCCAGAGCGACAATCTCTCGGACTTCGTCCATTTTTTCTTCCAATTTTTTATCAATACTTTTTTTATCAGATTTAGGCCAATCTAATAAATGAATTGATTCCGGCATATTGCCCTGCCTCAGGTTCTGGTACATTTGCTCGGAAGAAAACGGCATTATCGGCGCGATTAGTTTAATTAAGTTCAAAAAAACGGCATAAAACGTCTCTATCGCTTCTCTTCTCTTCGGATGTCCGGAATGAAACCTTTTTCTAGACCTCCTGAGATACCAGAGAGAAAAATCGTCAATAAAAAAATTTTCTATTGCTAAAACAGCGGAACCGACATTATATTCGTCTAAATTTTTAGTGACCTTTTTAATTAAATTATTGATTCTTGAAATAATCCATCTATCCAATAAATTTTCGGAAATTGACATTGGACATTGAACACTGAATTTTGGATATTCTTTTTTATCCACATAAGTAATGAAAAAAGTATATATATTGTGCAGATTTATAATTTTTCTTTTTATTTCCTCGGCCGGACCGTATCCGAATTTCAAATCGTTTACAGGATTCTGCCTGGCATACATCCAGCGCATAACATCTGCTCCGATTTTCTCAACCGCCTCGTCAAACCAGATAGCGTTGCCTTTTGATTTATGCATTTCTTCGCCTTTTTCATCTTTTACAGAAGCGTATCCAAAAACTGTTTTCATCGGATTAGTCCCTTCTAAAACAGCGCTCATTACAATCAATGAATAAAACCAATTTTTAAATTGGCCGGGAAATGACTCGCAAACCAATTCGGCCGGAAACCATTCTTTACTCATTGTTGAAAAAGGAACTATGCCGGCGTCAAGCCAGGGATTTCCAACATCCTTGATTCTGGAAATCTCTTTGCCGCATTTGGAGCATTTAATTCTTACCCCATCAACCCGGGGACGGTGAGGAGAATGGCCTTCAAACCCTTCCCAACCAGAAACCACTCTCTCCCTTAACTCCTCTTTTGAGCCCATTACCTCAAAATTACCGCAGGGACATTCAAAAATAGGCAAAGCCAGTCCCCAATATCTCTTTTTGGAAATTAACCAATCCTGCATATTTCTCAACCAATCCAATTCCCTCTCTAAACCAAAAGAAGGAATCCATTTTATTTTTCCGGCAACTTTCATTAAGGATTTCCTTAATTGAGCCATTGCTATGTACCACTCATCAACCAAACGAAAGATCAGCTCTTTTTTACACCGCCAGCAGGTTGGATAGCGGTGTTTATAGTCCTCAATTTTAAAAACCCTGTCTTTTTCCGCTAAATCATTAAAAATTAAATCATTTACTTCGCTAACTAATCTGCCGGTTAAAAATCCAAAACCATCCCTATATCTACTTTCTTCGTTGGTCGGGTCAATCACCGGCAAATTAAACTTTTTGCTCAGGTGAAAATCCTCCTGACCGCAGCCCGGGGCAATATGAACAATGCCCGTTCCCTCTTCCTGAGTTACGTCTTTCCATAAAATAACCTTATGGTCTCCTTTTTTAAGATTCTTTTTTACTTCTGGAAATTCATCAAGCATCCCCCGATATTTCAGCCCCTCTAACTTCTGACCGGGAAAATATTTAATTATTTTTCCGCCAGGAACTAAATTGAATTTTTCTTTTAAGGCAATAAAAACACCTTCTTTATTTTCAATCTCGGCATAAGTCAATTCTGGATGAACGGCTAAAGCAACATTAGCCGGCAAGGTCCAGGGAGTGGTTGTCCAAACGAGAAAAAATGTTTTCTTTCTTCCCAATAACGGCAATTTAACAATAATTGATTTATGAGTAATTTCTTTATACTCTTCGGTTAAAATCTCGTGCTGGGAAATAGATGTTCCGCAGCGCGGGCACCAAGGGACAACATCTCTACCCTTATACAAAAATCCTTTCTGCCAGCATTTTTTAAGAAAATTCCAAATAACGTAATTATTCTCCTCAGACATTGTGTAATAAGAATTGTCCCAATCCATCCACTGACCTAAGCGAATTGACTGCTCTGTCTGAATTTTAGAATATTTCAGAACTCTTTGTTTGCATTTTTCAACAAATTCGGCTATGCCAAATTTTTCAATATCTTTTTTATTTTTAAAACCAAGTTCTTTCTCAACCTCAACTTCAACCCATAACCCCTGGCAGTCAAATCCGTTTTGAAATCTCTGGTCAAAGCCCTGCATTGCTTTATATCTTTGAAACAAGTCCTTATAGGTCCTGCCCCAAGCGTGATGAACCCCCATTGGATTATTGGCGGTTATGGGCCCGTCTAAAAACGACCAACGTTTTCCCCCGCCTGCATCGGCTATACCGAAGGCATTGCGGGCAGGCCCGTTTTTCTTCCTTAATTTCTCAAAAATTTTCTTTTCCTTCCAAAACTTCAATATTTCTTTTTCTTTTTTAGAAAAATCAAAAATCATAATTCTAAATATTGACCGACTTCGGGATAAAAATCTTTATTTTGCCTTACTGCTAAAAGTTGTTTTTCGTTTAGACCTTTTATTGTTCCGTATAGAAGCCACAAGGGGTCGCCGTGGCTGACAATAAGAATTGTTTGGTTTTTGTATTTTTTATCTATATCTTTTATAAAGTCAACCATTCTTTTTTTGACATCTCTCCAATTTTCTCCTTTCGCCGGTCTTTTAAAAAATTTTTGTTTTTTTGAGGAAAAAAAATGGAGATAATTTTTCATCGGGCCGTCACGAAAAATCCCCCAGTTTATATCCCTGAGCCGCTTGTTAAAATAAAAACTTAAACCAATCTCCTTGGCAATAATCTCAGTCGTCTGACGGGTTCGTAAAAAATCCGAACAATAAATAAAACCAATGTTTTTATTTTTAAGTCGGCTGGCTGCATCTCTTGCCTGTTTTTTGCCTTTTTTAGTTAAACCAGTAACAAAATCCGGCCAGGGATATAAGAACTCCTTCTTTTTTGTCTGATAAATTGTCTCCCCGTGCCGTTGTAAAATATATTTATTTCTCATAATTTATCTGAGACCCGGTCCCTGCTACATTTTTTCTGGAGCGGAAATTCCCATTAAGTCCAGGGTATTTTTTAAGATTTTTTGGCTTGCCAAAACCAACCCTAACCGAGCCCGACTTAGTTCTTTGTCGTCAGAAATAACCCGACAATTTTCATAAAATCTATGAAAGGCGGCTACTAATTCCAAGGCGTAAATCGGCAATCGCTGAACCTGATAGTCCTTGGCAATATCTTCAATAATCTCCGGAAATCTAATTAACTGTTTAATTAAATCAAACTCTTCTTTTTTAATTTTGGACGTCGCACGTCCAAAATTGGACGTGCGACGTCCAAAATTCTTTGCCTTTCTTAATATACTACATATTCTCGCATAAGCATATTGAACATAATAAACCGGATTTTTCTCTGACTTCTCTTTCGCCAAGCCCATATCAAAATTCAAATGAGTGTCCGACGACCTCTGTAGAAAGAAAAATCTAGCAGCATCTAATTCTACTTCGTCCAATAATTCGTCTAATGTAACATAGACACCGCTTCTTTTTGACATTCTTATTTCCTTACCGTCCTGAAATAAACGAACCATCTGCATCACAATGAATTTCAATTGTTCCGCTTTATAGCCAAAAGCCAAAGCGGCCGCCTGAAGACGGGCCACATAGCCATAATGGTCAGCGCCGACAAAAAATATCAATTGCTTAAACCCGCGCTTAAATTTATTGATAAGATAGGCGATATCAGAAGCAAAATAGGTTTTTATTCCGTCTGAACGGATTAAAATCCTGTCCTTGTCATCGCCCAATTCTTTAGATTTAAACCAAACTGCCCCCTCGCTCTCGTAAGTAAATCCTTTTTTGTTCAATTCTTTTATGGCCTTATCCACTTCTTTTTTGCGATATAAGCTTTTTTCCGAAAACCAAACATCAAATTTTATCCCCATTTTCTTTACTGTTGGTCTTATCATTTCCCTTAAAACAACCTTAGCCGCTCTTTCCCCCACTCCTTCCGGGGAATATTGAGAAACCCCGGCCTTTAATAATTTTTTTCTTAACTCATCTATATAAACACCTTTATAGACCGCCTCGCTGTCGCCAATAACCGAATGCCCTAACTTTTTAATCTGGGCTCCTTTATCGTTAATATAATATTCTCTCGTTACTTTATGCCCGGATTTTTCCAAAACATTGGCCAAAACATCGCCGCAAAAACCGCCTCGGCCATTGCCCAGGGTTAAAGGACCGGTAGGATTAGCAGAAATAAATTCAATATTTACCCTCCCGGGTTTTCTTTTAGAAAATTTGGGGAAGCAAGCCCTTTCTTTTAAAATCTTCCCAACCTGCTTTTGTAAATACTCTTTAGAAAGAAAAAAATTAATAAACCCCGGCTCTATCACCTCAACCTTTTCAATAGCCCCTGAATCATAATTCTTGATCTCTGATTCTATTTTCCTTGCTATTTCCATCGGACTTTTTTTAGTTTGTCTGGCAACCATCATTGCCAGATTCGTGGCGTAATCGCCAAACTCTCTCTCTTTTGGCCTCTCAACTAAAACTTCTAAGGGTTTAAAACCAAGTTCCTTTGTCGCTTTTTCTATGATTTTTTTCATCTCCTCTCTTACCATTATTATCAGTTTACCTCTGGCCGATAAATTTTTCAAGTTTTAGTATAGCGGCAATCTTTTTATAAAAAAAGAGGGGCTCCATCCCTGAAGCCCCTTTCCGCCTCTGCGAAAGGTAGATAGCCACTGCTATATCCTGGCATCGGCCAGAAGGCGGTCTATCACCTTATCGTCCGTGATTCTCCTTGCGATTGGAATGCGGTCATTTTGAGCCATCCGCCTCTTTGTGGTCAGACGTCTCCCGTTCTTCCAGCTAAACCTGCGCGGTGTTCTTCGACTCTTCTGCTGCTCCTTCACTCTTGTCTTCTCCTTAATTAGTTAAAACCCGGTTTCTTAGAAACGACGTCAGAATTTTCTTTGCGGCCACTATCTCTAAAGGAACTTTTTCTAATATATTATAGTTTATTATAATTGTCAATGGGTTGTGGTAATGTACACGGACATATGGCGGTTTTCTGCCGAGGTAGTAATATCCCGGTATGTGTACAAAAATGCCTAAGACAACCAAGGAAGAAAGATTA
>VGKE01000029.1 GCA_016867195.1 Candidatus Nealsoniibacteriota bacterium
CAAGAAGGTTTTCCACAGAGCTTTAGAATCTCATTTCTTTTAAATAATTTTTTAATTCCGGGCCGTATTGGGGATGTTTCAAAGAAAAATAGAGGTTTGATTTTAACCATCTTAATTTATCTCCGCACTCCAACCAGTTTCCTTCAATTTCATAACCGTAAATCACTTTGCCCTCCCTTAACATTTGATTATTAAAAACCTCGGCTAAAATTACTTCTCCTTTTTTAGAAGGCCTGGCTTTTTTCAAATAATCAAAAACCTCGGGAGTTAAAATATATCTGCCCACTATCGCTAAGTCCGAAGGAGTTTCTTCTAAAGACGGCTTTTCAATAATTTTTTTAATTTTGTAAAAACGATGAGCAATTTTCTCAACTTTAACCGCTCCATAGTGAGAGATCTTTTCCCTGGGAACCTGATAAAGGGCAATAACCGGTTTCTGGCAGGTCTTAAAAACCTTGGCCAATTGAGAAATTACCGGCGTTTTTGAATCAATAATATCATCCCCAAAAAGACAAGCGATGTTATCTCCGGCAACTAATTTTGCCGCCTGAAAAATCGCGTTACCGTCTCCAAGGGGTCGTTTTTGCAAAACATAAGAAAAGGAAATATCTTTAAAAAGGTTTTCCAGTCCCTTCATTTCGTTCAGAATATTCTCTTTTTTTCTTTCTTTTAGAATTTTATCTATTTTGGGAGAGGGTTTTAAATAGTCCAAAACCTTTTTATTTTCTGGCCTTAAAACAAAAATTATTTCTTTAATCCCGGCATTTTTTGCTTCGGTTATAACATACTGAATCATTGGTAAATCAACTAAAGGCCAGAGTTCTTTTGGCACTGCTTTTGATAAAGGCAAAAATCTGGTTGATAAACCGGCAATTGGTATAATGGCTTTTTTAACCTCTGACATAATAAAAATGTTTTTGTCGCCGATCATTTATTCTGTCGTAGTATGGCCGGGGTTTCCAATGCCCTTTCTTTTTCCAATAAATCCTTTTCTTCTTGCTCAATTACTTTTTTGAGCTGGAGGGCATTTCTTCTAATTTTTTCTCCGCTTTCCTCTTTTTTTTGCCCTTGCGCAAAAGAAAGAGAGTTAGATTTGGGTTTGGACTTGGACCCACTCTCTTCTCTTTTAGAAAAAGAATCGGTTTTAGATTTAGATTGAAAATGGGGCTGAGATTGAGATTGGGATTTGGGTTGATGTTGAGGTTGAGGATTACTCTCCAAAATTTTCTTTTTAACCGCGTCAGGTTTTTTAGAAACTTGGGGGGGTAAAAGTTTAGGAGGTTGAAGTTTTGGCTTAGACCGGGCTCTGGGATTAGGTTTAATTATAGTCCCTTCTCTATTACCGCAACCAGTAGCCAACAGGGTTATTTTAATTTTTTCCCGATGGCTCTTGTTCTGGGCAATGCCAAAAATAATCCTGGCATTTTTATTAACCAATTCAGAGATATATCTTGATATTTGAGAAACCCGAGAAAGGCGAAGGTCTTTACCGCCAACTATATTATACAAAATATCCCTGGCCCCTTTAATAGTATAAGGGTATAAAGGATTAAAAATTACTTTTTTCAGGACTTCTTCCTTATCTAAATCGGCTTCTCCAATCTCTAATGTGTTCAAACAAGCCAATCGACCCCGACCCGAAAGAATAGTCTTCAAATCGGCAAAATCAATATTAATCAAACCGGGCAAATAAATCATTTCAATTAAACCCTCTAAGTTTTCGGCCAATCGCTTATTTACAACAGAAAACGCCTCTCTTAAAGGAGTGTTTTTGTCAATGCTCTGAAAAATATTTTCATTAGGCATTACTGAAAAAACATTAAGATAGGGTTTTGTCTTTAAAAGCGATTCTTTAGCAATTTCCATTTTTCTCTCTCCTTCAAATTTAAACGGCAAAGTAAAAATTCCATAGGTCTGACAGCCAGTACCTCTAGAAAATTTAGCAAAAATAGGGGTGGCGCCTGAACTCGTCCCTCCGCCCAAACAGGCGATAATGATGCAAAGGTCATAACCCGTAAAAAGCTGTTTAATCTTATCCCCGGCCTCCTGAGCAGCCGCTTCTCCTAAATTGACATTCATTCCGGCCCCTAAACCCTGGGTTAGATTCTGTCCAAATTGAAATCGCTTTGCTTTTTTAATCGCCCTTAGGGCCCGGGTGTCAGTATTAACCGCCACGAAATCGGCTTTTTTTACCCTGGAAGTAATCTCGGAGATAATTGAGCCGGCTCCGCCGCCGATTCCGATTATCCGAATCTTGGCTTTTTTAAAATCATCTAGGACCCGGGGCTTCTCTTCCGCATTTCGCCCCTTTTTTATTTTTTTTCCTTGCTCCTTATTTCTCTTTTTTTTCGGAAAGGAAAGAAATTTTTTCCGGGCTCGTTTCTTTAACATAATTTTATTCTAATAAAATTACAGTGGCAATAACCGTTGTCCATAAGCCATCTTTATTACCTTCGGCTGATTGACAGATATGAGTTGTTTTAAATATCTGCCCGCTGGTTTTATATACCTGCTCCCTTTCTTCCCAGGCCTGGTCCGGATCAAACTCTATTCCCAGGGTAGTGGCTAACATAGTGGCGGCCAAATCCTCAGCATACTCGCCGGCTTTCTCGGCCTTTTCCCCAAAAGCATGATGCTCTGAAAGATAACCATAATGGTCTGGCTCTTTAGGCGCGGCCACGCCAATAGCCGAGGATATTAAACGATTCGGTTCATTAGTTTCGTTTCTGGCAAATACGCAAAAAGCTATCTGGCCGGGCTTTAAAAGCTTTAATCCCTCATCCCGCGATATTATTTTACAGTGAGGCGGTAAAATACTGGAAACAAAAACCAGATTAAGTTTTTCTATGCCAGCGTTTCTAAGCGCGGTCTCAAAAGAAGCAAGTTTATCTTTATGAACGCCCGCTCCCTTTGTCAAAAACATTTTTGTCGGAATATACATATTATTAGTCTATTATAACAAACTCTATTATATTTGAGAATACATGCTTTCTAGATTCTAAGTTCGTTATGTTTTTTGTGTTTCTTTGAGTTTTAGAATAATTGTTCTGTCAAATCTTTCTCTCTCTTCTAATTTCTGAGAAATATATTTTTTAATCCTGAACATTTCAGGGATATAAACATATTCCAAAGAGTTAACCCGTCTCCTGGTTTTTTCAATTTCTTCTGCTAAAAGGCGGACTTTAATCGTTAAATTAGCGTATTTTAAAATATCTTCTCCGGCTTGAACGATTTTTTTCCTGGAATTATAAAGGCGGGCGTCTGAAGCAATAAAAGACAAAGCGGTTTTTTCAATCTCTTTTGCGTTATTTAATTCCCCTTTCCTTATTGTTACGCCCATAACTCCGGAAAAAGAAAGACCAACTTCGGCTAAAGGAAAATGACTGACTAAGGCATTAACTCTTTTTTGGCCAAGCATATTGCTGGCGCAAAAAAAATCAAAAAAAGCAAAAGGAATTTTCTTTTCAAGATTCTCTCTGATTGATTTAAGAATTTTTATATTGCCCAGAAATTCCTGCATCAAGCCATCAAGTTTTTCTTTAAGCAAATTATGGCCTGATTTAGCGGTTTTCAGCCGCTTTTTAACCCTGAGCAATTCCTGCCTGGTGGGATTAACTTTTAACTTCATACTTTTAAAAAAATGTGGGGGGCGACCCACTCACATTTTTGCACGCTTTAAGAATTAAGATATTTATCAATGTCTTTTTGTTTAACCCTCTTAAGTTCCTCCTTTGGAAGCAAGCGGAGAATTTGCCAACCAATATTCAGGGGTCTCTTCTATTTCCCTGTTTTCGTAAATGTTCTGTTTCAAAAATTTATTCTCAAATTCCTGGGCAAAACGAAGATAAGCCCGGTCAAGATTTGATAAAGACGATTCGCCCAAAATAACGGCAAGTTCTCTTATCTCCTGGCCGCGGGCGTAAGAAGAAAAAAGTTGATTGGCAAGTCCGGGATGATCTGCTCTTGTTTTCTCCTGGCCAATTCCTTTATCCCTGAGCCGCGATAAACTGGGTAAAACGTCTATGGGAGGATAAATACCCTGTTGATAAAGTCCTCTGGAAAGCATTATCTGTCCTTCGGTAATATAACCGGTCAAATCAGGAATAGGATGGGTTTTATCATCTTCCGGCATAGTTAAGATTGGAATCTGGGTAACCGAGCCCTTTTTCCCTTGAATCAGGCCGGCTCTTTCATAAATTGTTGCCAAATCAGTGTAAAGATAGCCCGGATAACCCCTTCTGCCTGGAACTTCTTTTCGCGAGGCCGAAACTTCCCGTAATGCTTCGCAGTAATTGGTCATATCCGTTAAAATAACCAAAACATGATAGTCCTTTTCAAAAGCAAGATATTCGGCAGCGGTTAAAGCGATCCGGGGAAGAATAATCCGTTCAATTACCGGGTCAGAAGCAATATTGATAAAAAGAGTTGATCTTGATAAAGCCCCTGTTTTTTTAAACTCTTCAATAAAAAATCTTGACTCTTCAAAGGTTATTCCCATCGCTCCAAAAACAATACTAAAATTGCCGGCAATCTTTGCTTGCCTGGCAATCTGGGTGGCTAAAGAAGAATGAGGCAAACCGGCCGCTGAAAAAATCGGCAATTTCTGACCCCGAACCAGAGTATTTAAACCATCTATGGCAGAAATGCCGGTCTGAATAAAATTATCAGGATATTCCCGGCAATAAGGATTTATCGGACTGCCGTTAATATCCAATTTTTTCTCTGGAATCGGATAAGGATAGCCGTCTAATGGTCTTGCCGAACCGTCAAAAACCCTGCCAAGCAGAGTTTCCGAAACCTCTAAAGCCATTGTCCTTCCGAGAAATGAAACCTTTGCCGAAGACGGCTCAAGCCCTCTGGTTTCCTCAAACATTTGAACCAGGGCCTTACCCTGACTGACTTCAAGCACCCGGCCCGTTCTTTTTGTCCCATCTGCTAATTCAACCTCTACCAGTTCTTCATATTTAACGCTGGAAATGCCGTCAACTACAACCAATGAGCCGGCAATTTCTTTTATTCCTTTATATTTTAACATAAATTTAAGTTTCCAATATTTCGTCTTCTGGAATAAACTTGGCTTTTGCCAGGTCTGTTTTTTCCGGAAGGCTTAAAATATGATTAATATTCTGACCTGAGCCCAAGAGCCCCAAACCTTTTCTATAATAATTGATAATCATTTCCAACATCTTTCTCTGTTTTTTAAAAGAAGTATAAGTGTCCGCGCTGTCAAAGGCGTTTTGAATCAAAAAGTCCTCCCTGATAATTCTCGCTGTTTCCATAATTAATTTGTCCCGGTCGGAAAGGGATTCAAAACCGACCAGACGGACTATTTCTTCCAGCCGCGATTCTTCATTTAAAATTTTCATCGCCTCTTCCCTATCCTGGGAAAAACCAACCCCTCCTTCTTTCTCAAAAAAAGAAAAAAGATTATCCATATAAAGAGAATAACTGTTAAGCCAGTTAATGGCCGGGAAATGCCGGGCATAAGCCAGACGGTCTTCTAAACTCCAGAAAACCTTAACCGTTCTCAGGGTATTCTGAGTTACCGGTTCTGAAAGGTCCCCTCCTGGCGGCGAAACCGAACCTATTACTGTTAATGAGCCATAGCGCTGATCTGTTCCTAAACATTTGACATAACCGGCTCTCTCATAAAAAGAAGCGGTTCTTGAGCCCAGATAAGCCGGATATCCCTCTTC
>VGKE01000030.1 GCA_016867195.1 Candidatus Nealsoniibacteriota bacterium
TTTTCTTTTTTTTCTTCTGGTTCCGGACCTGGCTCGTTCTCAGTCGGCTTTTCTTCTTCAACCGGCGCCTCTTGAAGTATTTCTTCAAGTTCTGGTTTTTCTTTACCCCCCTCTTTTCGCGCTTGCGCAAAAGAGGGGGGTTCCTCGGCTCCCATTCCCTTTTTAAGTTTGTCTAAAAATGTAGTCATATTATTTTGAAAGCGTTGAACAATCAATTTTTGCGTGGTTTCGCGTGTTGTTTCGCGTGATTTAGCGACAAAAACGTTCTTATCGCCAAACTACGCCAAACTTTACGCAAAACTACGCTAAGCTATTCAATGGTCTCATTTTATCTTGCACACGCTTTTTAGTTTTTTAACCTTTTTAAACCCAAAGGAAACGAAAAGACCAAGACCGGCTAAAAGAATGATTATAGAAACAAGCGATAGCCAGAAATCTTTTTCTAATCCCATTATAAAAAAATTAAACAAACCATGCAAGATGGTGGCGATTATTAATCCAGAGATGATTAGTTGGCCTCGTTTTTTTGTCTCAAAAAAAGAAAGGGCTAAAAAATAACCGACTAATCCAGAGGAGAGAGCGTGTAAGAAGGTGGCTCCGACAAATCTGAGAAAACTGATAGTTATTGTTTGTTTGAAAATCTGGCTGAAAAGAATAACATCTTTACCCGGAATTAAAACCAGGATGTTTTCCAGGGCGGCAAAACCCAGGGCGGCAATAATCATATAAATCATCGCGTCCACTGGTTCATCAAATTCAGGGTCTTTTAAGACCTTATCCCTGACCACTAAGTATTTTATAATTTCTTCTACCAGCGCCACTCCGATAAATAATTTTAAAATTAAAATAAAAGTCAAAGGGATATTTAACCGGGATAACGTTTCTGAAAGTCCCAATTCCATTATAAGCGTCGGAAGAGTTGCCAGTATTCCCCAAAAGAAAATCTTAAGGACCATTTTATTTGGTTCAGGGTGAGCGTCTTTTCGCAAATAAAACAAGAGCCAGATAATGCTGGGCGCTATGCCGAAGAATATGTAAATTATATAATTGGCCATTTTTCAATCATCAAACACTTTTTTTTATCTTTAATAGGCAGTTTTTGATAAATTTCTTCGGTAATAAACGGAATAAAGGGGTGGAGCAGTTTTAGGGAAGTTAGCAAAACATAAAGCAAGATTTTTTGTGTTTGCTGGGAACGATTTGCCATTTGTGATTTGCTTTTTTCAATATAACAGTCGCAAAAGTCATGCCAGAAGAAGTCATAAACCGTATGAGTCGCCCGGCCAAATCTAAAATTCTCCAGGTCATTATTAACCGATTTTATGGTTGTATCCAAAGCCTTTAATATTTTTCTATCAGTAGAAGTTAAGTTCTGTCTTTGAGTAGAAAGTATACTGCTATGTAGCAGTATACTTTTAGAATAATTTTTCTTGGTTTGCATAAGGATAAATCGGGTGGCATTCCATATTTTGTTACAAAATTTTTTTCCCATCACAATATTATCGTCCACAAACCTCAAATCCTGGCTGCCCATAATTTGAAAAGCAATGCCAAAGCGGGTAGCGTCTGCTCCGTATTGTTCAATTAAATTTATTGGGTCAACTCCAGTGCCTAAGGACTTTGACATTCTTTTTCCTTCTTTGGTTAAAATAGTAGCGTGGATATATACATCTTTAAAGGGTGGTTTTTTCATAAATTCCATTCCTGAAAAAATCATTCTGGCAACCCAGAGATTAATTATGTCTCTGGCCGTTGATAAAACATCAGTGGGATAAAAATTCTTAAGATTTTTTGTTTTTTCGGGATAACCAAAAACAGCAAAAGGCCAGAGAGCGGAACTAAACCAAGTATCTAAAACATCGGTTTCTCCTTCAATGGGGATTTTGTGGCCCCACCAGATTTGTCTGGAAATGCACCAATCTCTGATATTTTTTAACCAATCAAGATATGGTTTTTCAAAACTTTTAGGATGGAATTTTATTCTTCCGGTCCTAACCGGCTCTTCGGCTAATTTGGCTAACTGGGCCATTTTTAAAAACCATTGATTGGAGAGCATCGGCTCTAAGACCGTTTTACATCTGTAGCAGCGGGCAATGTTATGGATATATGGTTCAGTTTTTTCCAAGATTCCGATTTCCTTCATATCTTCCACAATTTTTATTCTGGCTTCCTGCGCCGTTAATCCGGAATATTTGCCGGCCAACTTTGTCATTTTGCCATCCGGCCCAATAACCTGTTTTTTTCCCAATTTATGTTTCTCTCCCAAGTCAAAATCATGAATATCGTGAGCCGGGGTTACTTTCATTGCCCCGGTGCCAAACTTCATATCAACCGACCTATCTCCAATAACCTTCATTTTTGCTAAACCAAGAACAGTTTTGATTTCAATCATTTTTCCAATATATTTTTTATATCTTTCATCTTTGGGATTTACAGCCACTGCTGTGTCGCCCAACTTTGTTTCCGGCCTGACCGTGGCAATTGTCAGAGGGCCGTATTTTATATAATAAAGAGTTGCCGGCTCTTTCCGATATTCCACTTCAAGGTCTGAGAGGCCGGTTGCGCAGCGAGGGCACCAGTTGGTGGTTCGTTCACCTCTATAAATCCAACCTTTTTTGTAATAATGCAAAAACGTTTCTTTTACTGCTGAAGAATAATCATCATCCATTGTAAATCTGGCTCTGGACCAATCACAGGAACAGCCGATTTTTTTAAATTGGTTTAAAATAATATCTCCGTATTTTTCTTTCCATTTCCAGACCTCTTTAATAAATTTTTCTCTCCCCAAGTCAAATCTAGTTTTCCCCTCTTTTTTTAATTTTTTTTCTACCACGTTTTGAGTGGCAATTCCGGCATGGTCTGTGCCTGGAAGCCATAATGTTTTAAAACCCTGCATTCTTTTCCAACGAATTAAAATATCCTGAATTAGAGCATTCAGGGCATGACCCATATGAAGTTCGCCCGTTACATTAGGCGGCGGGATAACAATAGAATAATGTTTTTTTTGTCTCTTCCGCAGTTTATCGGGATTAAAAAAACCGCTTTTTTCCCAGAGTTGGTAGATTTTATCTTCAACTATTTTCGGGTCGTAAGTTTTAGGTAGTTCCATATAATCTATTTTATCACAAATAATTTCAAATTTTAAATTTCAAATTTCAAATCAATTTTAAATAACTTAATTTTAAAACATTCAAAAATTTAAAATTAGAATTTGAATTAAAATTCAAAATTCAAAATTACCTATATCTATTCTTAAATTTGCGTCAGCTTTAATATGTTTCCAATTCTCAGTTCTTCTTTGCCCCCAACGAAAGTAGCCAGCCACGGCTGTCATTACCGCATTATCAGTTGATAAATTTTTCGGCGGAATTAGGTGTTTAAAGTGACACTTTAAACAGGCTTTTTTGAGCTGTTTTCGTAATTCATCGTTAGCTGATACTCCTCCTCCTAAAACAATTGTTTTCACCCTGTAATCTTTTGCCGCTTTAATGGTTTTTTTGATTAAGACGTCAATAATCGCCTGTTGGATTTCGGAACACATTTTTCTGATATATTCTTTGTTTTTTCTTATTTTCGGCGGTTGGGTTTTAAAGTTATATAAAACAGCGGTTTTTAAGCCGGAAAAACTAAAGTCGTAATTTTTTGTATGCATCATTGGCCTCGGCAATTTTGAGAGACTTGCGGAGGTCCGACCTCCGCATTTGCGGAGGTCGGACCTCCGCAAACTTGCTTGCTTGGCTATTTCGGGGCCGCCTGGGTAGTCAAGGCCTAAAATTCTGGCTACCTTATCAAGGCACTCGCCAGCCGCATCGTCTCTGGTTTCGCCCAGAATTTTGTATTCCCCGAAATCACGCATTAAAATCAATTGGGTATGGCCGCCGCTTACTACCAAACAGATCGCTGGAAAATTACTAATTGTTAGTTGCTGACCCCGCCTATCTTTGCTAAGCGGGGCCGGGTTGTTAATTGCATTGACAAGGATATGGGACTCTATGTGGTTGACCGGCACAATCGGAACATTTAATTTATGGGCTAATTCCCTGGCAAAATTTACCCCGACCCACAAGCAGGGTTCCAGCCCCGGCCCCACAGTAACCGCAATAATGTCAAAATTGTACGAGGTCCGACCTCGTACAATTTTTTTAAATATAATGGGAAGATTTTTCTGGTGTTCGCGCCTGGCTAATGCAGGGTAAATTCCTCCATACTTTTGGTGGATTTGCGCCTGCGAAGAAGCAATATCTGAAAGTATATTAAAACGAGGATTCTTTTTATCAGAAACTTTGATTATTGCAACGCAAGTATCGTCGCAAGATGTTTCAATGGCCAAAATTTTTAAATTGTTAAATTGTTTCATTGCAAGGTAAATTGTCGCATAAATCTTGTTTTTTTTCAATTTTTAATATAGAATAAGAAAAGTTTGGCCTTGTCGTCTAGCGGTTAGGACACCCCGCCCTTTGTGGCGCATTCGTCTAGTGGTTAGGACACCGCGCTTTCAATGCGGCAACATGGGTTCGATTCCCATATGCGCCGATGTAAAAGGGCGGAGAAATCGGGTTTCGACTACCCGCAGGGCCGCATAATGAAAGAGAATTACTATCTCAAAATTGGCCGGGCAGCTGATTTAGAGAATCCGAGAGAGCGGTTTTTTTTTAGATTATTTGAGATGCTTCCCGGCGTCTTGTCTTTTGGGGTCTTATTTTTAGTTATTTTTCTATCCTGGAGACGACCGATTTACGTTGCGATATTTATTATAATTTTTGTTGTTTTTTGGTTTTTTCGGACAGTTTATTTTTCTCTCCATCTTTGGAGCGCCTATAAAAAAATGGGGGAGCATGAAAAAATTAATTGGCTGGAAAGGTTAAGAGAATTAGATTGGCAAAACATTTGTCATTTAGTTATTATTCCAATGCATAAAGAGCCCCTAGAGATAGTTCGAGACGGTTTTAAGAGTTTAGAAAAAACGGATTATCCAAAAGATAAGATGATTGTTGTTCTGGCTTGCGAGGAGAGGGTTAAGGAATCTGTTTATAGAACAGCCGAAGAAATTGAAAGAGAGTTCGGAAACCGTTTTTTCAAGTTTTTAATAACCTGGCATCCGGCTCATTTGCCGGGAGAAATTTCCGGCAAGGGCTCAAATGAGTCCTGGGCAACAAAGAAGGCGAAAAAAGAAATCATTGACCCCCTGAAGATTCCTTACGAAAACGTAATTTTTTCTTCTTTTGATATTGATACCTGTGTTTTTCCTAAATATTTTAGTTGTTTAACTTACCATTATTTAACTTCTCAGAAACCAACCAGAACCAGTTTTCAGCCAGTTCCTCTTTTCATTAACAATATCTGGCAGGCGCCGGTTGTTTCCCGGATTTTTTCTTTTTCTTCAACCTTTTGGCACGCGATAAATCAGGAAAGGCCGGAAAAAATCATTACTTTTTCTTCTCATTCAATGAGTTTTAAAGCAGTGGTAGATGTTGGTTTTAAGCAAACCAATATTGTTTCTGACGATTCAAGAATTTTCTGGCAGTGTTTTTTATATTATAACGGCGACTATTATGTTCAGCCGTTATATTACCCGGTTTCAATGGACGCCAATGTAACGAAGAATTTTTTCAGAAATTTAATTAATCTTTACAAGCAACAGAGAAGATGGGCTTAT
>VGKE01000031.1 GCA_016867195.1 Candidatus Nealsoniibacteriota bacterium
CAACGGGACATTAACCAATGGACCTCAGTGGAGGTGCGCTAGCGCCGATAAAGAAAATACACCTTCGGGCGTCGGATGTTCGTTATATTTTGATGGATTAAATGACTACGTGAGCATACCTAATCAATTGCCCTTAAATCCTAATCCGTTTACATTTTCTCATTGGATTAAGACAACAATGGCGTCAGGCCAAGTTTATACTATAGGGAATACCGGGGGAGGAAATGGATATAGATTTGGCATTAGCGGAGGGAGAATTGGATTTTTAATCGGCGACGGTGTTTATATTGAAAGTACCTGTGGGACTAAGACCGTTAATGATGACAAATGGCATTTGATTACTGGTGTTTTTGAGAGGGGGACAGCGTTTAAGTGCTATATTGACGGAACATTTGTAAGTTCGGTGCCGATTGGAACTTATCCTAATATGTCTTTAACAGCGCCACGTTTTGGCAGGCCGCTTTGCTGTATAGCTTTTAATGGTTTGATAGACGATGTCCGTATCTACGCCGAGGCATTGACTCAGGCTCAGGTGGAGAGGTTGTATGCCGAAGGCGCGGCAAAACGGGGATTGGCAAGAGAATAATAATAGCCCGCCAACACAACGCCCGCCAACATAACGTTCAATAAATCAAGGGCGGGGGAGACCCCGCCCCTACAAAAAAATGTGTTTCAAAAAGTTTTAAAAATATTAACAATATGGAAAAAAAATCAAAGTTAATTAAAAAAGGAGATTTATATTATCCAGGCAAGGTCTTTAAGAAAAAAGCCCTGGTTAATAATAAAAAAATATACAGGGAAGCGGATAAAGACCCGGTTAAATTCTGGGAGAAATTGGCCAAAAAGCTTTATTGGAGAAAAAAATGGAAAAAAACCTTTCTTCACAAACCGCCTTATTTTCAGTGGTTTATTAATGGGAAGCTTAATATTACTGAAAATATTTTTGAGAAGAATTATGAGGGCTGGAATAAGATAAAAAATAAGACCGCTTTAATCTGGGAGCCGGAGCCGATTGAGGAAGAATCAAGAAAACTAACTTATGGAGAACTGTTCTTCGCGGTTTGTAAATTCGCCAACGCCTTGAAAAAATTGGGAGTTAAAAAAGGGGATAGGGTAGGTATTTATTTACCCATGGTTCCGGAGGTAATAATTTCTGTGCTCGCTTGTGCCAGGATTGGCGCGGTTCATACGGTTGTTTTTTCCGCTTTTTCATCCCATGCTTTACAAATTCGGCTTCAAGATACGGAAGCCAAAATTTTAATAACAGTTGATGGTTATTATAGAAGGGGGAATGTTATTAATCTAAAACAAGCGGCTGACGAGGCAATAAAAGAAACCAGTATTGAAAAAATTATTGTTGTTAAAAGGTCTCACAATGAGATTTCTTGGAACGAAAATCAGAACTTATGGTTTGAGGAGATAATTAAAGATGAAAGCGATGAATGCGAGGCAGAAATAATGGATTCAGAAGATCCCCTGTTTGTGCTTTATACGAGCGGCTCGACAGGAAAGCCCAAGGGCGTTTTGCACACCTGTGGCGGCTATATGATTCAGGCCTATTGGACCGGTAAATGGATATTTGACCTGAAAGACGATGATGTTCTGTGGTGTACGGCCGATGCTGGTTGGATAACGGGCCATAGCTACACTATTTATTCACCCCTGCTTAATGCTGTGCCAACTCTTCTTTTTGAAGGCGCGCCTGATTGGCCGACCCCTGGCAGATGGGCAGAGATTATTGAAAAATACAGGGTGACAACTTTTTATACAGCGCCTACCGCTATCAGGATGTTCGAAAAATACGGTTTAGAATTTATTCAGAGATATAAATTTAAGAGTTTACAACTTTTAGGTTCGGTTGGCGAACCGATTGATGAATCTGCCTGGCTCTGGTATTTTAGAAATGTGGGCAAGGAAAAATGTCCTATTGTTGATACCTGGTGGCAGACAGAGTCGGGAGGAATTTTAATAACTTCTTTGCCCGGAATAGGCCCCTTTAAGCCATCTTTTACCGGCTTGCCTTTTCCGGGAACAAGATTTGATATATTTGACGACAAGAAAAAAAGTTTGCCTGTTGGCGAGCGGGGAAACCTGGTAATGTTGCCGCCGTTTTCTCCGGGAATGATGCGGGGGGTTTACAAAAATTCTGAGAAATATTTAGAGACATATTGGAAAGAATATGGTAAAAAAATTTATTTTACCAGCGACGCGGCTTATAAAGACGAGAATGATTTAATTAGAATAGTGGGCAGAGTTGATGATGCGATAAAGGTGGCGGGTCACAGAATGACCACCGGAGAATTAGAAAGCGTCGTGGCATTGCATTCCGATATTACCGAATGCGCCGTTATTGGCATAGTCGATGAGATAAAAGGAGAGGCGCCGGTTGTTTTCGCGGTTTCTAAAAACGAAAAGTCCTCTGAGCAATTAAAAAATGAAATAATTTCTCAAATCAGAAAAGAAATCGGGCCGATTGCATCGCCCAAGGAGGTATATATTGTGAATGATTTGCCAAAAACTAGGTCTGGTAAAATAATGAGGAGAATTTTACGTAAACTTTTTAGCAACGAGGATTTAGGCGATCTCAGCACCCTGGCCAACCCTGAAAGCGTGGAAGAAATTAGAAAAATAATTAAATCCTAAATTTTAGGGTATAATGGGATAATGGGGATTGAAATTAGGGAAATCAAAGAAAAAGATAAAAAGGGGATGTATAAATTTTGTTTAGGGATTTTTGAGGAAATGGGCTGGGATAAAAATTTTACTTATGGCCTTGACAATCTGAAGAAATTTTTCGGCGGCGAAAGGGAAATTTTTATTGTGGCCAAATTAGGAAAAAAAATTATGGCTTGCGCCGGCTTAAAAGAATTATCAAAAAAAGACGGACTGATAAAAAGATTTTATGTTGCCAAAGAATTCCGGGGCAGGGGTTTGGCTGGTTTGATGCTTAAGATAATAAAAAAATTTGCCAGAGAGAAAAATTATAAAACTATTATGGTAGATATTTTTCAGGATAACCTGAGAGCAAAAAAATTTTTTCAAAAAAAAGGTTTTTCAATATTCAATCCTTCTCCCAGAGAAAACTGGCCAGAATCAAAACATCCTAAATTATTTGAGTTCAAAAAATTAGAATTATAAAATTATGGTAAATAAATCAAAAAAAAATATCTTGTGGCTTAAAGAAGTTAATTCAAAAGACATTCCTTTGGTTGGGGGAAAAAACGCTTCTTTGGGCGAAATGTTTAATCAACTTTCCGGAGTTGGTGTAAGGATTCCCGACGGTTTTGCTTTCACCACCGCGGCTTATTGGTATTTTTTAAAAGAAAATAATTTTGAAGAAAAACTAAAAGAAATTTTTACTCAATTTAATCCCAAAAGCATTAAAAGTTTGCAAGAAACCGGAAAAAGAGCCAGAGACCTTGTTTTAAAAGGAGAATTTCCAACTGACTTAAAAAAGGAAATTGAAACGGCTTATCAAGAATTGGAAAAGAAATACGGAAAAAACTGTGAGTTGGCGGTCAGGTCTTCCGGGGTGGCAGAAGATGCGCCCAAGGATTCGTTTGCCGGTCAGTTTGAGACCTTTCTTAATGTTAAAGGAAAAGAGAAATTGCTGAAAGCGGTCAGGGAATGCTTAGCATCGTCTTTTAATGATAGGGTAATTGCTTATCGGGAAGAGAAAAAACTTTCCCATTTAGAGTTTGCCCTTTCAATTGGCGTTCAAAAAATGGTTAGAAGCGACAGGGCTTCTTCGGGAATAATTTTTACTTTAGATACTGAAACCGGCTTTCCAGATGTTATTTTGATTAATTCTATCTGGGGGGTAGGGGAAATGATTGTTCAGGGAAAAGTAACTCCAGACGAATTTTATGTGCATAAGCCCACCTTTAAAAAGGGTTTTAAATCAATAATTCTTAAAAATTTGGGCAGAAAAACAAAAAAATATATTTTTAACAAAAAGGGCGGTTTGAAAGAGATGGTCGTAAATCCGAAAAAGCAAGTAGGGTTTTCTTTAAACGATGAAGAAATTTTGATTTTAGCAAAATGGGCCTGTCTTATTGAAGAGCATTATAAGATTCCTCAGGATATTGAATGGGCCAAAGATGGGCGAACAGGGCAATTATTCATCGTTCAGTCAAGGCCGGAAACCGTTCATTCTCCTGAAACTACTCATAGTCATAGTTATCAAGAATATGAAACAGAAACAAAAAATAAGCCAATTTTATTTGGCACTGCTATCGGCGATAAAATAGGTCAGGGTCGGGTACGAGTAATTTCTGATGTTTCAAAAATTATTCAGTTTAAAAAAGGCGAGGTGTTGGTAACTAAAATGACCGACCCTGATTGGGTGCCAATTATGCGTTTGGCTTCAGCAATTGTTACAGATGAAGGAGGGAAGACCTGTCATGCCTCAATTATAGCCAGAGAGCTCGGAATACCGGCTATTGTCGGAGTTCAAAAAGCGAGCAAGGTTTTAAGAACAGGAGAAACAATAACAGTAGATTGCACCCAGGGATTAAAAGGTAGAATTTTTAAAGGGAAAATTCCCTTTAAAATTAAAAAATATGACCTAAAAAAGGCGCCGAAGTTAAGAACTAAAATAATGCTTAACGTCGGAGCGCCGGAAATCGCTTTTAAGTCATCGTTTTTACCCAATGACGGAGTCGGGTTGGCAAGAGAGGAATTTATAATAGCGGAAAAAATTAGAGTGCATCCTTTGGCATTATACCACTATGAAAAAATCCGAAGTCCAAAATCCAACCACGGCGAAATTCAAAAAATAGTTAAGCAGATTGACGAAATTACGATTGAACACAAAGATAAAAAAGAATTTTTTATTAAAGAATTGGCTGAAGGAATTGCTCAAATTGCCGCGGCATTTTACCCAAAAGAAGTTATTGTTCGTTTTTCCGATTTTAAAACCAATGAATATAGAAATTTGATTGGCGGCGAAATTTTTGAAAAAGAGGAGGCAAACCCTATGCTTGGATTCAGGGGTGCTTCCCGTTATCTTGATAAAAACTTTCAGCCGGCTTTTCAGATGGAATGCGATGCTATAAAAAGAGCTAGAGATGTTTTCGGTTTTAAAAATATCTCCTTAATGGTGCCTTTTTGTCGAACCATTGAAGAGGGTAGAGGAGTTAAGGATTTAATAAAAAAATTTGGTCTTTTCGGACGTTTCGGACGTGCGACGTCCATCGGACGTCGCACGTCCGAAACGTCCGAAACGTCCGAAACGGCGTCCGAATCGGGGCTAAAGGTCTATGTAATGTGTGAAATTCCCTCCAATGTTATTTTAGCCGAGGAATTTTTGGAAATTTTTGACGGAATGAGTATTGGCTCAAATGATTTAACCCAGCTTGTCTTGGGCCTTGATAGGGATAATGCTCAAATAGCTTATATTGGGGATGAAAGAAATAAAACAGTAAAGCAAATGATCAGCAAGGTAATTAGGGTTTGTAAGGAAAAGAAAAAATACTGCGGCATTTGCGGAGAAGCGCCCTCCACTTATGAGGATTTTGCCCGATTTTTAGTCAAAGAGGGGATAGAATCAATTTCTTTGAATCCAAATTCAGTTATTAAAACAATAATAAACCTTTTTGACGTGTAAACCTTT
>VGKE01000032.1 GCA_016867195.1 Candidatus Nealsoniibacteriota bacterium
GCGCTCAACAATCTCTCTCATCTTCTCTCTCAATCTATATGTATCTTCGCCATATAAAAATATAATCATAGAAATTGCGGAGGTCGGACCTCCGCACATTTTTATTCTTTTGGATTACCCTTCCAACAAATATAATCTTCAATGAATTCTTGATATTTTTTCAGATTTCCAAATAAATCCAATATAAACTCTCTTTGGGTAACTGATGGAAAGTTCTTAATCCCCATGTAATCAAGATGACTAGACCATTTAGACTCTTTTGACTCTTTTAAGAAATCTAAAGCTTCCTGAGGATTTTCAATCCCGATTTCTTTCCACTTTGGGTAATTTAATGATAAACTATTTGTATGAATATACGCAACAACAATCCTTAACTGCTCATCCGTTGTAATTTTAACTGCATTAAAACTACTCTGAAAAACATGACCTTGTCTTTTATACTTTCTATTAATATATCCTCCATAGCCCGTACCGATTTTTCTCATAAATTCAGTTATTCCATTGTCTTTTACCTGTTTTAATAAAAGATGAATATGATTCGGCATAAAACAAAAACATAAAATGTCAACCATCCTTTCCCTCTTATCAGCAAAGGTTGCGGAGGTCCGACCTCCGCAGTTGTTTGTTTTTTTGAACTGAATACGAATCCTCCTTCTAACTCTAACTTCTGTTGGCTTCAAATTATTAAGTTCGTAAATAGAAAATATGCCACGGAAGTAATCATCCTTGTCTCTAAATATTATATTGCCGTCTATTCCTCGTAGTATAACGTGAACAATATCTCCATTTTCAAATTTTTCTTTTCTATATGGCATATTTTTTATTTTCGCCCAGGTCGGACCTAGGTGAATTTTTATTTTTGGCAAAAGGGGCAGAAATGGGCACTGCGGCCGCCCATCTTTAAACGTTTTATCTTTACTCCGCAGTTAGGACATTTTTCACCCTCTCGGCGATAAACTTTTCTTTCTTCGTCAAAAAAACCCTTTTTGCCGGCGGGATTGCGATAATCCGAAAAACTCTCACCACCCAACTTAACCGCTTTTACTAAAACCGATTTAATGTTCTTATAAATATCTTTTAATTCTTTTTCAGTAAGTTTATTTACCTGTCTAAAAGGATGAACTCGAGCCCGCCATAATATTTCATCAGAATAAATATTGCCAATTCCGGCAATTACTTTTTGGTCCATCAGGATTTGTTTAATTTTTATTTTTTTATTTATTAAAAGATTTTTATATTTTTTAAAGGTAAATTTTTTATCCAGCGGATCTGGTCCTAATTCTTGAAACTCTTTTGAGTTTAATAATTCTTCAGTTTTCCATAATTCAACCTTAGCGAACTTTCTTAAATCGGAAAGAGCTAAAATCTCATTATTGTCTAAAAAAAATTTAAGATGAATATAACTATTTGCCCTATCTTTTTTATCCCATTCGCCGTAAAGCAAATGGCCGGTTAGTTTCTGGTGAATTAAAAGAGAATAATCATCCGATAGTTCAAAAATAATATTTTTTCCTCTTCGCCAGATTCTCTTAATTTTTTTTGCTAAAATTTCTTTTTTAAATCGGTTAAATTTTACTGGTTTTTTGACCGTTCCTGGAAAATCCGTCCAAATATCAACAAACCCAGCTTTCAAAATTTGGGGCTGGGTTTGTTTTAAAATCCTTATTGTTGTTTCTACTTCCGGAAGCTCGGGCATCTATTTTAGGATGGTTTTAACTTTTTCAATTATTTGATCCGGGGTAAAGTGGGCTTTAATAAGATAGTCATTAGCCCCCATTTTAAGACCCTTTTCAACATCATCTTTATGGCCGAGATTTGACAGAATAATTACCGGGATTCGAGACAAAACCGTGTTTTCCTTCATCTTATCTAAAACCTCAAATCCGTTTATTCCCGGAAGAATAATGTCAAGTAAAACCAAATCCGGTTTTTTTCCTTTAATTTTTTTTATACCCTCTTCACCATCTACTGCTTCAAAAATCTCGTAACTCTCTTTGTTAAGTTTTTGGCCGATTAATTCTCTCAGGAATTTATCGTCTTCAATTATTAAAATTTTCTTCACCATGAAATTATCGAATAGCGAATATGTTGCGAATTTACGAATAATCGAATCGAATTCGTTTATTCGTAATGGATTCGTTATTCGCTGATTTTTGTTATTCGTTGATTATCTGCCGATTTGTTTGATAACTTTTTCAATAACTTCTTGGGGGTCAAATTCTGTCTTAATCAACCAGTCTCTTGCCCCCAATTCTTTGGCTCGTTCAATTTCCAGCGGCTGTCCGGAATTGGAAATAATAATTACCGGAATTTTTTTTAATTCCCCATCTTTTATTATTTCCTCCATTACTTCAATACCATTCATTTTGGGCATTACAATGTCAAGCAGAATGAGATCTGGCTTTATCTCTTTTATTTTTGTGACCCCTATATCACCGTCTTGAGCCACAAAAACCTCGTAACCAAGATGGCTTAATTTTTTTTGGAGAAGATTGAGTAGAATTTCTTCATCTTCTATAATCAAAATTTTCTTTGCCATAAAATTATCGAATAGCGAATCGGTTACGAATTTACGAAATCAACGAATGTCGAATATGTTGCGAATTTGCGAATACAAATTCGTTATTCGTATATTCGTAATAGATTCGTTATTCGCTGATTTATTTTACCCTATTCAAAAATTAAACGCAAGATTAAGTCAAAGATTCTTCTCTTATTGGTATGGTCAAATAGAGGGTCGTTCCCTTGCCTTCCTCTGATTCAAACCAAATTCTACCGCCATGGGCCCCAATAATATTTTTAGCGATAAACAATCCCAATCCCGTTCCCTCGGTCTCCATTCTTATTACATTAGCGCCCCGAAAAAATTTAGTAAAGATTCTTTCTTGCTGTTTTTCAGGAATCCCTATACCGGTATCTTTAGCCGAAAATTCTATTTCTTTTTTACCGACTCCCAGAGAAACCATCACATCTCCTCCGGTAAGAGTATAAGTTATGGCATTATTGATAATGTTATCAATTGCTATTTTCATTTTTTCAACGTCCACCATGATCTTGGGCAGTTTTTTTAGCGGTTTTTTAAACTTAAATTTGAGTTTTTTCTTTTTTATTTCATCAACGTAGGACCCTATTATTGATTCAACTAATTCTTCAATAGCGGTTGGGATTAATTTATAAAGATATCTTCCCTCTTCAATTCTGGTGACATTTAAAAGGTCGTTAACAAGAGTGATCATTTTTTCGTTTGAGGAGTAAGCATCTTCTAAAAATTCTTTTTGTTCTTTAGTGGTTTTACCAAGATCTCCTTCTAAGAACATTTTAAGAGTCCATTTAATTGCCGAGAGCGGCGTTCTTAATTGGTGGGCGGCTAAAGACACAAATTCTGTTTTCATTTTTTCAACGAATTTTTCTCGGGTAACGTCGTGTAGAATTATCAAGGTCCCTATTTTTTCTTTTTCTCTTATTATGGGGAGGGTGCTGATTTCCAAAATTAATTCCTCGTTGATTTCAAGTTCTTTTCTAGTGATTTTTTTAATTTTCTCGCCCAGAATTTTTATCAAGGGTTTTAAATTAGCATGTTCTAAAAGCTCAGAGGTTGTTTCGCCTATTACTTTTTTGGACTCCACTTTTAAGAGTTTTTCGGCCAAAGGATTAACTAAGACGAGAACATCGTCGGCGTTAAAGAATAATAGTCCATCGGTAAAATTTTCAAAAATCGCCAGAGTTTTGCTTTTTTCCTCCTCAGCGAGATTTTTTTCTTCATTCACGTCCTCCAGCATATTTAACAGGGCTTCCCTTGATTTCATTAATCCTTTTGTTCTCTCTTTGACTTGTTCTTCCAACCCCTCGGCAAATTCTTTTAGCTGCCTTGTTCTGGCCTTGACTTTGATTTCCAATATACTCTTAGATTCTTCTAAATCACTTCTTAGTTTTTTCAATTCTTCAAGTTCTTTTTCTCTTTTCTCCCGCGTTTCCGATAATTCAAGATCCCTTCTAATTAACATTTTTGCTACCCGATCAATTTCAGCTAGTTCTTTTTCTTTTATTATTGTTTTTTTATTAGAATTTTTTTCCATTAACTAAAACACTTTTGAGCAATTATCTCAATTTTTTATTTTTGATTTTTTATTTTTCCCTACTCTCCCAATACCAACAAAGCCATGGTCTCGTTGTGCCAGACGGAAAAACATTCCAGCCCTAAAATTCCTGCCAGCGGAGCCAATTCTCCATAGGTATAAAAACCGATTAAGGGCACTTCTTTCCCCAGAACATCTTGAATAGCCGTGATTTCCTCTTCAATTCTCGGCCCCAAAAGTTTATTTCGGGCCATGCAGTCAAACACAAAAACTGCTTTTGGCTTCGCTCCTTTAAGTTGAGCCAAAGCTCCTTCAGCCGCTTCTTTGGCAGACTGGATGGCTCTGTCAGGATCTCCCAGCATTAGACGAATTTCTGAACCTTCAGGAATTTCAGCGGCACAGGTAATTTCTCCTTTCTCATTAGCAATAACCACATCTCTAATTAAAAATTCAGGACTCCCCTCAACGCTTATCCCTAGGGGATAAGTATAAGCCATTCTGGCAATCGGTTCTTTAATCAGCTCTTCGGCCTTCTTCCCAAAGTAATCTTCATAAATAGAGAGGGCGGGGCGGTTATTTATTTTAATTAGTTTCGCTCCTTCGGCTTTGGTTACTTTCATCGGCAGGCCGACTGGCTCCCAACCGTGCCGCACTCCTACTCCAAAAGAAAACTTACCGGAAAGACCAACTCCAACCACAGCGCCTCTCAAAACCTGGTCATTGCAGTACTGGTAAGTTTTTTGAAAAAGAAAATCGTCTCCAGCCGCACCTCCCATAATTGGGAAGTTCTTGCCAAATACTTCCTGAATTCCTCTGGGAATTGCTGCTCCATTTTCTGCTAAGCCTTCGGTAAGCCCAATAAACAAAGCAACCTCTTCTTTGGCTTTTTCCTTTACTTTTTTGGCGACTATTGCTCCGGCTTTGCGAGAATCTTTATCAGCCCCGGTTCCTACTCCAATTGTAAAACTGATGTCATCTGCTTTTAAGGCCATCGCTGCCACATGCTTTGAAACCGGTCCTTCAGTAGTGATTTCTCCAGAATCACTGCAACCAACCAGAGGAATCTCTTTAGAAACCGACCTCACGCCCTGAAGCATTTTTTTCTGGTCATAGGCAACTGTAGAAAAAACAGTCACCAAATCAGCCTTTCCCCAAAGTTCATCTACGGCTTTCTGACAGGCCTCGGCCCCAGCTTTTGTGGCATCGGGATTATTACTTCTTCCTACGCCTGCTTTAATCATAGAAATCAGCGAATAACGAATCCATTACGAATAAACTTAAATCAACGAATAACGAATTCATTACGAATATACGAATTACGAATCTTATATTCGTAAATTCGCAACTTATTCGCTATTCGTTGATTTCGTAAATTCGTAACATAATTCGTTATTCGCTGATTATTTTTTATTGTCGACCTTTGGATTTTTCTAACTCTTCTTTTAATTTTTTAATCTCCTTTTTTAATTCTATCATTTTTAATTCCCGGCCGACAGTTAATTTGTGGAATTTTTCCAGTTCTT
>VGKE01000033.1 GCA_016867195.1 Candidatus Nealsoniibacteriota bacterium
TTACATTTTCGTCATTGCGAGGAGTGAAGCGACGAAGCAATCTCGTTATCTATATGTTTATGTTGGGATTGCTTCGCTGCGGCTCGCAATGACGTAGTGACTGTAAACAACGCTATTATTTCCTACAGTTAATATAGCATAGAGTTATTTTATTGGCAAGATTTGAAGTATTGGACAGGCACTTGAAGGTTAGTAAGGCCTGTGATAAAATAAAAAAATATGACAATAAATTGGCGCGGACAATCATGTTTTCAAATTTCTTCAAGCCAGGGAAAGAATAATGCCATCTCGATTTTAATTGACCCTTTTGAAGAAAGTATTGGTCTAAAACTACCCAGAAAACTGGAAGCTGATGTTGTTTTGATTACTCACGAACATTACGACCATAATAATGTTAAAAAGGTTTCTGGCTCTCCTTTTGTAATAAGAGGTCCTGGCGAATATGAATTAAAAGGAGCTTATATTAAAGGAATCCCGGCTTACCATGATAATTCAGGGGGGAAAGAAAAAGGGGGGACAACAATTTATACTATTGATCTGGAAGATAATATAAGAATATGTCATTTGGGCGACCTGGGGCAGAAGGAGCTAACCCCTGAACAACTTGAAGAAATCAGCGATGTGGATATTCTAATGCTTCCCGTGGGAGGAATTTTTACAACTAATGCCGAGGAGGCAATAAAGGTGATGTCCCAGATAGAGCCGAAAATTACCATTCCGATGCATTATAAAATCCCCGGATTGAATATAAAATTAGAGGGAGTTGATAAATTTTTAAAAACACTGGGAATAAAATCACTGGAGCCCCTGCTCAAGTTGTCTATTAAGAAGAAAGAAATTTCAGCAGAGGAGGCGAAGATAATCGTATTACAACCCTAAAAATAATTTTCAATTATCAATTTTCAATTATCAATCAAGCTTCAATTATCAATTATCAAATTTTCAAACCAGTCGCTTCGCTCCTTGTAATTCTGCTGAATTAATAAGCAAACGGTTTGAAAATTAAATCATTGAAAATTTATTGAAAATTGGTCATTGAAAATTGAAAATTTTAAACGTGGATTTCCTGAAAAAGATTCAAAACCAACCTGAGCGCGTTAGAAAGATTATATTGTGGGTTATCGTTATAATTGTTGCTTTTCTTTTGGCCATTTTCTGGTTTTATAATTCTTCCCGGAGAATAAAGGAGTTCCAAAGAGAAGAATTTATTAAACAATTAGAATTGCCAAAGATGGAAATACCAAAAATAGAGATGCCTGAAATAGAGATGCCGGATTTAGAGATATTGGAAGAAGAAATAGAAATACTAGAAAACAATGAACAATAAAGAACAAGAAACCAAAACCAATATGGGCGGGGTTAGGCCAAGAGAGATTGTTGAAGAGATGAGGGATTCTTATATTGATTATGCAATGTCAGTGATTGTTTCCCGGGCCCTTCCCGATGTTCGCGACGGACTTAAACCGGTCCACCGCCGAATTTTGTATGCTATGCAGGAAATGGGATTGACTCACCTCGCGAGGTTTAGAAAATCAGCCGCCGTTACCGGAGAGGTTCTTGGAAAATTCCATCCCCATGGCGATACCGCTGTTTACGATTCTCTGGTTAGAATGGCCCAGGATTTCTCTTTGAGATATCCGCTCGTTCAGGGTCAGGGAAATTTCGGTTGTTTCACAAAGGATACAAGGGTTAGATTAACTGATGGCAGGGGTTTGACATTTGAGGATTTAATAAAAGAAGCAAAACAAGGAAAGAAAAATTGGACATTTACCTTTAATCATCAAACGAAAGAAGTTGAAATTACCGAAATAAAGACCCCAAGATTAACCAGAAAAAAGGAAAAGATAATAGAAGTTACCTTAGATAATGGAGAAAAAATTAAATGCACCTTAGATCATCGGTTTATGTTAAGAAATGGCAGTTATAAAGAAGCTAAAAATTTAAACCCCGGCGACTCTTTGATGCCTTTATACACAAAATTATATGAAGGTGAAGATAGAAATTTAAAAGAATACGAAATAATATATCAGCCAATAAGAAACAGATGGGATTTTATTCATTGTTTAGCCGATAAATGGAATTTACGACATAAAGTTTATACAAAGAGTGCTGGAAGGATAAGGCATCACCGTGATTTTCATAAATTTAACAATAACCCCGATAATATTTTAAGAATTCAATGGCAAGACCATTGGAAATATCATAAAGAGATTGCTTCAGAACGCCATAGAAATGATCCAGAGTATGTAAAAAAAATAGCTGAGGGGAGAAGAAGGTTTATAGAGAATAATCGAGAAGTTTTTTTTCAGCGGGCTAAAAATTTAAATAAGAAACTTTGGCGAGATCCTGAGTTTCTAAAAAGACATTCCGAAAAGATTAAAAAATTATGGCAAGACCCCGAGTACAGGCAATATATGGCGGAGGTTTCAAGCAAAAGCCTTAAAAAATTATGGAAAAGAAAAGACTTCCAAGAATTAATGAGCGGTTTGAAATCAGAGGAAATGAAAGAAAGATGGCAGGATGAAGATTACAGAGAGATTATGGCCGAATGGATGAGAAAATTGTCTCTGAAAATCTGGTCAAATCCTAATCATAGGGAGTATATTTCTAGATTAATGAAAAAAAGGGCGGAGGACCCGGCTTGGCGGAAAAGGCAAAGTAGGATTACGAGGGAACTGTGGCAAAACTCTGAATATCGGGCAAAATATCCAACCGACCATTTTAGTAAGATGGCAAAAAAATTATGGGAAGATCCTGAAATGAGACGATTTCATCGTGAGAAAATATTACGACAACGAGAAAATCAAGAATTCATCAAAAAGAGTAAAAAAGGATTACAAGAATTATACCTTCAGCGAGTAAAAGAAACCCAGAATTACATGAAAGAACTAACGGAGAAGGCTAAGATTTCTTTACGCAGCAATTGGCAAAATCCTATTTGCAAAGAAAGAATTATAAAAAGCAAAATTTTAGGGTACGCCTATAATCTCTTAAAGAAACATGGAAAACTCACACCCGAACTTTATGAGGAAGAAAGAACTAATAATTGGATTCCTAAATTAGAAAATGCTCTGAGTTACTTTAATAATTTTCAAGAGATAGTTGAACAAGCACCAAAATATAACCATAAAGTAGTTGCTATAAAAATCTTAAAGAAACAGGAGGATGTCTACGATTTAACTGCTGAGCCATGGCATAATTTTGCTTTAGCTGCTGGCGTTTTTGTTCACAACTCCATTGATAACGACCCGGCCGCGGCTCAAAGGTACACGGAATGCAAACTTTCCAGAGTTGGTGAAGAAATGCTTAGAGACATTCAGAAAGAAACAGTTAATTTTATGGATAACTACGACGGCACCAGGAAAGAGCCGGTTGTTTTACCTTCTCCCCTGCCTCAACTTCTCTTAAACGGCTCTATGGGGATTGCTGTTGGAATGGCCACCAATATTCCTCCTCATAATATTTCTGAGGTCCTGGAGGCCTTGATTTATTTAGTTGATAACCCAAAAGCAACCGTTGAAGATATTTTTAAGTTTGTTAAGGGGCCGGATTTTCCTACTGGCGGACTGATATACGGCAAAAAAGATATTGTTTCTGCTTATTCTCAAGGCAAGGGCTCAATTATTACCAGAGGCAAAGCCGAGGTGATAGAGCAGGAGAAAACCGGCAAAAAACAGATTATTATCACTGAGATTCCTTTTCAGGTTCAAAAGTCAGGCCTGGTTGAGCAATTCGCCAAAATGGTTCAGGATAAAAAAATTCAGGGCGTAAAGGATATCAGGGACGAGTCGGATAGAGAGGGAATGAGAATTGTTCTTGACCTGCAAAGAGACGGTTATCCTCAAAAAGTTTTAAACCGACTTTATAAATTTTCCGACCTTCAAAAAAGTTTTCATTTGAATATGCTGGCCCTGGTTGATGGAATTCAGCCCAGGGTTTTGTCTCTGGTAGAAATCCTAAATTACTTTTTAGAGCATCGGAAGGAAGTGGTAATCAGGAGAACAAAATACGATTTAGAGAGAGCCAAGGAAAGAGCCCATATTTTAGAGGGTCTGCATAAATGCCTTGGTAAAATTGATGCTGTGATAAAGACAATTAAGGCCTCAAAAGACAGGCCGGAGGCCCAGAAAAATTTGATGAAGAAATTCCGGCTGACCGAGATTCAGGCCAATGCGATTCTGGAAACAAAATTATCCGCCTTGGCAAAATTAGAAAGAAAGAAAATTGAAGAAGAACTTAAAGATATTTTGCTCAGAATTAAGAATTTTACCGCTATTCTCGCCAGTCCGAAAAAGGTAAAAGAGGTGTTAAAAGAAGAATTCAAATGTCTGAAAGAGAGTTTCGGAGACGAAAGAAAGACAAAAATCTTTAGTCAGGAAGTAGGCGAAATCGCTGAGGAGGATTTAATTCCTCAAGAAGAAACAATTATTACTTTAACCCAGGGCGGCTATATTAAGAGAATAAATCCTGCTACTTATAAGATTCAGAAAAGAGGCGGCAAGGGGATTTTAGGAATGAAAACCTTGCAGGACGACATTGTTGAGCATTTTCTCTCAGCTCAAACCCACGATTCCCTTCTTTTCTTCACTGATTCTGGAAAGGTCTTTCAAGCCCCGGTTTATGAAATTCCCGAGGGCGCCAGGGTGGCTCGGGGCCGCGGTCTCTTGAATTTCTTGGAAATTTCCTCTCAAGAGAAGGTTTTATCTTTAATAACTATTGGCAAAGAAGACATTGACGCGGGTGTAAAAAATCTGGTAATGGCGACCAAGAATGGTATAATAAAGAAAACATCCTTAGATGAATTTAAAAATGTTCGACGTTCCGGTCTGATTGCCATCAAATTGAGGCCGGGCGATTTTCTGGAAAAGGTTGTGAAAACAACCGGAGCAGATGAAATAATTTTAGTAACCAAAAAAGGCCAATCAATAAGATTTAAAGAAGAAGAAATCAGGGAGATGGGCCGGCCGGCTTCAGGTATTAGAGGGATTAGATTAAAGAAAGGAGACGAGGTGATTGGGATGGATGTTATTCGACCACAGCCCATTTCCAATGGGCTGGGTCGCCCCGCCCTTGTTCAAGGGCGGTGGCGAAATCCAAAACTAAAAGAAAAAAGTTATCTATTGGTGGTGGCGGAGAACGGATATGGCAAGAGGACAGATATAGAAGAGTACAGAATGCAGGGAAGAGGAGGGAGCGGTATTTTAACAGCCAAAGTTATTGCTAAAACCGGGGACTTGATTGCCTCCAGTGTTTTAAGCGGTGAAGAAGAGGACTTGATTGTTATTTCTCAAAAAGGTCAGGTCATCAGGACAAAAATTTCTTCTATTCCTAAATTGAACCGACCAACCCAGGGCGTCCGGCTTATGCGGTTAGAGCCGGGCGATAAAGTGGCGTCAGCAACATGCATTTAAGGGCTACGAAATACGAATTTTTTACGAATATACGAAAAATAAATGTTAGAATCAAAACTAAAGAGGAAAAATTTTATCAGAAGCA
>VGKE01000034.1 GCA_016867195.1 Candidatus Nealsoniibacteriota bacterium
GAAATTCTTTAAGGCCGAATAAGAGCCCAAAACCGAAATATTAAAAGAAATTTCAGGAGGAACGGCTTTTTCTAAATTAATATCCTTTAAAATCAACCCGCTTTCCGGGGCCCTTTTTTGAATAAAATTAAAAAAACCGATTACCGCAAAATCAACATCCGTGGGCAGAGCCGAATCAATTCTGGACAGCTCGGTTTCGTATCTCCTCAACTGTTCTAATAACCCATCTAATTCCGTAAAATATTCTTCTTGCAGGGTAAGCCGTTCGGTTTTTTTCTCAAGCTGAAATTTTAAATCTTTAAACTCCTGATACTGAGGCCACCAGAGAAAATACCCGCCCACTAATAAAAGGATTAAAATCAAAACGATAATTATTGGAAGATTTTTTGACATCATTTTTGGAAAACCCGGGGGTCAAATTGAAGAGAAAGAGAGAAATCAACTCCTTCTTCGCCGGGCCCTACGCTGGTTAAGTTAATATTTTTCAACAACGGCTCTTTTTTAAGAATATCAATTTGCTGCCAGAGACCGATAAAATTATCTGTCTGGCCGGAAACCCCTATTGTCTGTTGAGCATAATTAAAATCAAATTTGGAAAACCAGACGTTGGGAAGAGAAATCCCCTCTAAGAAACTAAAAATTTCTGCGACATTCCGATGATCGGCAAGGAGCGCGCCGAAAGTATCAATTTTTTCTTTATATAAACTAAGTGCTCTTTCTTTTTGTTTAATCTGTTCTTCTAGAAAGACCTCCTGGGGACTTTTTTTCAGTAATTCTTTTATTTTTTTTGACGAATTGTCAAAATAAAAATAACTTATTAAAAGACCGAACAACAGTAAAAAACCAATAACCAAAAGAATAATCGTCCAGACTGATGTTTTAACTTTTGCTTTGGAAGTAATTTCTATAGCCATATTTATTTACTCCAGGCCCTTAAGAGCCACACCCACGGCAATGGTGTAAGAAGGACCCATTAATTCCAGATTCTTAATTAACTCAGGAGGATGCCCAAGGCCCAAAAAGGGGTTGGCGATAATTATTTCCTTTTTTAATTCGCTGGAAAAATATTCTTTTAATCCAGGCATATAAACCATCCCTCCGGCCAAAATAACCTTTTCCACTTCTTTTCCTTCGTTTTGATAAAAATCCCGAAAAAATTTTTTTGCCTCTCCTAAAATTAAATCAATTAAAGGAAGGAGGAGATACCGAATGTTTTTTTTATTATTTTGATTATTATTGTTTTGTTGATTATTAAAAGACAGGCCAAACTCTTTTTTCATTCCCTCTGCCTTATTATAATCAATATTTAAGGATTTGACTATTGCCTCTGTCAATTCATTACTGCCAACATTGAAACTATAACTCATTTTTAAAATCCCTTCTGCTAAAATATTATAAGTGGTTGACCTGGCGCCAATATCTATTATGCCAATGGTTTTGTCTTTTTCTTTTATTAAGGCCCGGGATAAACTGAGAACTTCTGGCTCTAAAACCCTCAGATTTAATTCCGCAAACTGGGCAATTTCCTGATATTGAGCAATAATATCATTAGGGATGGCTACCACCAATACCTTAAGAGGAGTTTTAGAGATCTCTCCCTCAATTACTGACCAATCCAAGGTTATCTCAGAAAGAGGGAGAGGAATATAGGGTCTAACTTCATAATTTACTGCTTCGGGAATCTCTTCCTTATCCATCGACGGCAATTTAAAGCTGGTGGAAAAACTGCAATAATCAGGGATTGAAAAATTTGCCTCCCTGGTTTGAATTCCCGCCTCTTTAAGAATCGCTTGAAGGGCTTTGGCTATTCTTTTATTTGAAAGTATGAGGGTATCTTTTTTGTAAACAAGGAAGGGTTGTTCCCTAATAAAAGAAAGTTCAATTTCTCCATAATTCTCAAGTTTATAGGCATAACCCCGGCGGCTTATTTCCACAACCCTTATTGAAGAAGTCCCAATATCAACTCCCAAAACCCTCTTTGAGCCTATCCTCAATTTTTTTCTAAATAAATCTCCAATACCTTTAAGCATAAACATTATTTATTATACAATAAAAAAAACAAAACAACTATGTGGATAAATCCAATTTTTGATATTCTTTTTCCGAAATTCTGTGTTAATTGCCAAAAAGAAGGAAGTTATCTCTGCGAGGATTGTTTTTCCTTAATTGACATTTCTGAAAAACAATATCATCTTTTGAAAAGCATTAATTGTCTTTACTGCCCATCTTCTTATGATAACTTTATTGTAAAAAAACTTATAAATCAATTTAAATACCAGTTCATCAAGGACCTGGCAAAACCCCTCTCTTTTTTAATTATAACTTATTTAATAAATTTAGACAAAGTTAAAATTCTTAAGGACTTTGTTCTCGTCCCCATTCCTCTTCATAAAAAGAAGCTGAAAATCCGGGGCTTTAATCAGGCGGAAGAAATTTCCAAAGAACTTTCAAAATTTTTAGAAATTCCTGTTTTCAATAATATTCTGACTAAAATAAAACAAACCCCGGCCCAGGTGGAGTTAAAAAAAGAAGAAAGAAAGAAAAATATAAGGGGAACTTTTTTCTGTCAGGAGCCGGAAATTATTCAGGGAAGAAAAATTCTTTTAGTGGACGATGTTTTTACCACTGGCGCTACTCTGGAAGAAGCAGCCGGCGTATTGCGTAGGGCCGGCGCCCGGGAAATACAGGCCGCAATCATAGCCCACGGATAATTTCCTCACCCACGGATAATTTCCTCACGTAAATTTGGCATGTGTAAAATTCGTGCGATCGCACGAATTTTACACAGGGTTAGCTTTTTTGTTTTTTGGCCAGGGGTCGCCCCCGTCCAAATTTTACTCTAAATGAATTCTCTGGCGGAATTGAGAAAGTTTTTGTTTCAGCCAGGGATAATTTTTTAAATGAGGGTCTTCCATTAAGATTTTTTTTGCCGCTTCCCGGGTTTTTTCAACCAATTTTAAATTATTCAAGGAATCCATTGCTAAATCCGGAATCCCCCATTGTCTTGTGCCGAATAAGTCCCCTGGCCCCCTGATTTCTAAGTCCTTTTCAGCCAGCTTAAATCCGTTTTCCGATTTAACAATCGCTTTTAATCGTCTTCTGTTTAATTGGTCGGGCGAGGTTGTTAATAAAAAACAATACGATTGATATCTGCTTCTGCCCACCCTTCCTCGGAATTGGTAAAGCTGGGCCAACCCAAATCTTTCAGCCCCTTCAATCATCATTATCGTGGCATTTGGCACGTCAATGCCGACTTCAATCACTGAAGTTGAAACTAAAATATCTGTTTTTTTTCTGTGAAAATCAGCCATTATTTTTTCTTTTTCTTTGCTTTTCATTTTCCCGTGAAGCATTTCCACTTTTAAATCAGGGAAAATTTCTTTAGAAAGTTTTTCATATTCTTCTTTTACCGCCTTCACTTCTGTCCATCCCAGAATATCTTTTTTATTTCCTGCTTCTTGTTTCTTATTTCCTGTTTCAATTCTCGGGCAAATAACAAAAACCTGCCTGCTCTTTTTAACTTCTTTTCTGATAAAATCATAAGTTTTGTTTCGTTCTTCCGGGCTCACGACTTTAGTAATAATTTTTTTCCTTCCTTTTGGGAGTTGGTTAATCAAGGATAAATCAAGGTCACCATAAATTGTCAAAGCCAAGGTCCGGGGAATTGGCGTGGCGGTCATTGATAAAAGATGGGGCAAGAATTTTTCCTGTCCGTAGCCCTGGCAAAGCCGGGCTCGCTGTTCTACCCCGAATCTATGCTGTTCATCAACCACCACCAAAGCCAGTTTCCCGAATTTTACTTTATCCTGAATTAAGGCATGGGTGCCGATTAAGATATTGATTTTTGATTCTAATTTTTTGGTATAAGGATTTATTTCTCCATCAATTAATTTTAAAAGCTTATTCCGGGAAATCTCTATAGTGTCGTTTTTAAGTTTTTTTGAATAAAACTTATCTTCTTTGCCTGTTAAAAGACCAATATTAAGATTAAAGTCCTTAAGGACATTATGAACTGTCTCAAAATGCTGTTTTGCCAGGATTTCTGTCGGTGCCATAAAAGCGGTTTGAAAACCGGCTTTGGCCGTATTTAAAGCGACAATGGCTGCCACTACCGTTTTGCCGGAACCGACATCTCCCTGTAAAAGTCGGTTCATTGGCATTGGTTTTTCCATATCTTTCAGGGCCTGCCAGGCTGATTTCTTCTGGTCGTCGGTTAATTTAAAAGGCAGGGAGTTGACAAAACTTCGTATGGTTTCTAATTTTACCGGTATTGAAATCGCTTTTTCTCTCGCCAGTTTCAGCCGCTCCCTCAAAACAAAAAGTTCAATACAAAAAAGCTCTTCAAAAGAAAATCTTTCCCGGGACCTTCTGGCCAAGTCTCTTGAATCCGGGAAATGAATCTGCCAGATTGCCTGGTTAATTGGCAAAAATTCTTCTTCCGCGATTATTTTAATTGGCAATGTCTCGGGAAGTTGATTTTTAAATCGCAAGAGCAGGGATTTTAAAATGTATCTCAACCATCTTGAAGAGAGGCCTTCGGTTTCCGAATAAACCGGCACCAATCTCCCCGTGTGAATAAGCCCTGGGACAAGTTCACCTTTTTCATAAGCCGGATTTGTTAAATAAACCCCTTCGTTTCCGAGGACTGTTTTTCCCGATAGAAAAACATTATCTTCTTTTTTTAAAATTCTCGTTAGATAGGGCTGGTTAAACCAGACGGCTTTAATGGCCCCGGTTTTGTCAGTAACAATCGCCTGGGTTAAAAACATCTTCCTTTTCCAGGTTCGACTTGTTTCTATCTCAAGAATTTTTCCCTGAATAGTGCAGGTTTCATTGATTTTTATTTTGGAAATTGGAATTAGATTAGAAAAATCCTCATATCTATGAGGAAAATGAAAAAACAAATCCTGAATTGTTTTAATCCCCAATTTCTTTAACCGTTTTTGAAAAACCGGTCCGATCCCAGGGATTTTTTCAATAGGAGTAGTGATAGTCATGTGCCCTCGAGAGGAATCGAACCTCTATTTCAAGATCCGCAATCTCGTGTTTTGTCCATTAAACTACGAGGGCAAATTATTTTTAATTTATCATAAAATTTGTCAAAAATCAATTATGTTGACTTTAATAAATTTTAGAGATAAGATAAAAATAATAAGGAGGAGTGCTCCGAATTGGTAAGGAAGCGGATTGCTAATCCGTAGCCGTGTAAAAAGCGGCTTGTGGGTTCGAGTCCCACCTCCTCCGCATGACAAATTTGAAATACCTTCTGGTATTTCAAATTTTGTCTTGTCTTGAATGGTGGGACCGTAAAATCCCTGAATTGTGCCGCCGAAAGCGGCAGCAATGCCTTCGGGC
>VGKE01000035.1 GCA_016867195.1 Candidatus Nealsoniibacteriota bacterium
AAGCAATCTCGTTATCTATATGTTTATGTTGGGATTGCTTCGCTGCGGCTCGCAATGACGTAGTGACTGTAAACAACGCTATTATTTCCTACAATTTATTATAACACCCCGTTAGAAATTTTGCGAGCAAAATAAGCAGAAGAAAAGTTGACAAGGAATTTCTAACGGGGTAACATAAATTTATGAGTTTTTCAGTAGGCATTGTTGGTTTGCCCAATTCCGGAAAGTCAACCCTATTTAAGGCCCTGACTAAAAAGCAGGTTGCTATTGCCGATTATCCATTTACCACCATTGACCCCAATGTCGGCACAGTTGCTGTTCCAGACGAAAGATTAAAAAAAATCGCTGAAGTCGTAAAACCGGAAAAAATTACTCCAACAATAATTGAATTTGTGGATATCGCCGGCTTAGTAAAAGGGGCTCATAAGGGCGAGGGAATGGGGAATCAGTTCTTATCACACATCAGACCCTGCGATGGAGTAATAGAGGTAATCAGGGCTTTCAAGACAGCGAATATTAGAGAAGAAATTAACCCGGAAAAAGACATTGAAATAATTGAAAATGAATTCTTAATGAAAGACCAGGAACTTGGAGACAATGTTTTAACCGCTAAACCAAGGATATATCTTTTTAATATCCAATCTGACCGAGACCCAGATCTCGGCACCTGCCGAGACCCGGGTCTCTGTATAAACTTAAAGGATGAGGCAGATATGTTAGATTTGTCAAAAGAAGAAGTGAAGGAACTGGGTTTAAGGTCCCAACTTGACCAGTTGATTCTCGCTTGCTATAATGTTCTGGGATTGATTACTTTCTTTACAATAAGGGGAGAAAAAGAAACCAGATCCTGGACCCTTAAAAATGACTCCGACATACTTGAAGCGGCGGCTAAGGTTCATACTGATTTCTCCGAAAAATTCATCAAAGCCGGAGTAATCCCCTGGAAAGAATTAATTGAAGCCGGTTCGTGGAAAGAGGCGCGGGAGATGGGTAAAATTAAGTTAGTCGGCAAAGAATATATTGTTCAAGATGGAGATGTTATTGAGTTTAAAATTTGATTTAAACATCTATGAAGCATTACGAATTAACTTACATTATTTCGCCGGAAACCACTGAAGAGGAAGTGAAAAATCTTGGCGAAAAAATAAACAGATTTATTTTAGAAGAGAATGGTAAGATAGAAAAAATATCAGCGCCCCTGAGAAAAAAACTCGGCTATCCTGTCAATAAAAAGGAAAGCGGTTTTTTAACTACCCTAAGATTTTCTTTAGCACCCGAAAAATTAGCTACCCTTAAAAAAAAATTAAAAAAAGAAGCTAAAATTATTCGCCATTTGATTCTAATAAAAAAAATCAAAAAAGAAATCCCGGAAAGAAAAAATTTACCAATAACCAAGAGTCCTTTTCCGACACTTGAAAAGAATGGTGAAAAAAGAATAAAACCGAAAAAGGTCGAATTAAAGGATATTGATAAAAAAATAGAAGAAATATTAAAAAATAATGAATCTCAATAAGGCCTTTGTTTTAGGAAACCTGACGGCTGACCCCATTATCAAATCCCTGCCCTCGGGTCAAACTATAGCCAATTTTGGCGTGGCTACCAATAGAATTTTTTATGATAAAAACAAAGAAAAACAACAACAAACCGAATTTCATAATATTGTCGCTTTTGGCAGAAACGCGGAAATTGCTTCCCAATACTTGCGTAAAGGAAGTTTGGTCTTAATAGAGGGCAGAATTCAAACAAGGTCCTGGCAGGATAATTCGGGAAATAAAAAATATAGAACGGAAATTATTACTGAAAGAATTCAATTAGGACCAAGGACTTCCCCGTTCCAAACAGCTTCTTTTAAAGATAAAGAAATGGGACCAAAACCCGACGAAAAAGAAGAAGAGGATATTCCAATTATTGAAGAAAACCATTCACCAGCCGAATTCACCTCAAACCCGACCTCAATCCCGACCGACGACCAGCAAGGAGAAATTAACGTGAAAGACATACCGTTTTAAATTATCAACGAATAACGAATTTATTACGAATAAACGAATTACGAATCTTATATTCGTTGGTTTCGTAAATTCGTAACATATTCGCTATTCGCTGATTTTATGGATTGTTATTTTTGTAAAAGAAACATGCCGGAAATTGACTTCAAAGACACAGAGATTCTTTTAAGATTTATTTCCGGATTGGGCAAAATCAAGCCAAGAAAAAGAACCGGCATCTGCTCTAAACACCAAAGAAAACTTGCCCAAACAATAAAAAGAGCCCGAAACCTCGGGCTACTTTCTGCTATTAAAAAATAAAATCGCAAATTTTGCGATTTTATTTTTCTAAATCTTTGCCACAAGGACTTTTTTTATTTGTTTTAGAATCTCCGGGTTTTCTTTTAAAAATTTCTTAGCCCCTTCCATGCCCTGGCCTATTTTCGTATCCTCATATTGAAACCAGCTGCCTGATTTTTTAATCAAGCCCTGCTTTAAACCAACATTCAAAATATCTGCCAAATAAGAAATTCCTTCGTTATAGTAAATATCAAATTCAGTGGTTTTAAAAGGAGCCGCCACTTTATTTTTAACTATTTTCGCCCTAATCCTGCTGCCGATAATCTCATCGCCGGATTTTATCTGGGCAACTCTTTTTAAATTAATCCTTACCGAAGAATAAAACTTTAATGCTAAACCGCCCGGGGTTGTCTCCGGATTACCGAACATCACTCCAATTTTCATTCTGGTTTGATTTAAAAACACAACAGCGGTCTTTGTTTTGGCGACAACAGCCGACAACTTCCTGAGCGCAGAAGACATTAACCGGGCCTGGAGTCCTATTTGAAATTCGCCTATCTCGCCGGCAATTTCCGCTTTTGGAGCTAAGGCCGCCACTGAATCAATGACAATAACATCAACTTCACCCGACCTTACCAATGTCTCAACGATTTGCAGAGCCTGCTCGCCAGAATCCGGCTGTGAAATTAAAAGGTCATCAATATTCACTCCGATCTTTCGGCCATAATCAGGGTCAAGAGCGTGTTCAGCATCAATAAAAGCAGCCACCCCCTTTTTTTTCTGGGCCTCGGCACAAATATGCAATGCCAGGGTCGTTTTTCCTCCGGATTCAGGACCAAAAATCTCAACCACTCTGCCTCGTGGGATTCCCCTTACCCCTAAAGCCAAGTCAAGAGAAAGAGAACCGGTGGGAATAACATCAACATCAACCGCTCTTGCCTCTTTTAATTTCATAATTGCTCCCTCGCCAAACCGCTGTTTAATTTCCTCCACCGCCTCCTCCAAATTTCTTTTTTCAATTTTCACTTCTTTTTGTTTTGCCATAATATTAAAAATTAAAATTAAAATTTTATTAGACCTTTTCCCAGGTTTCTTCGGTTTCTTCGTCTGCTGACAGTGTCGGTTCACCCGGCTCGGCTGAATCGACTGATAAATTCTCTCCGTCGCTGAAAATCTCTCTCGGTTTAGCGCCGTCCGCCGGTCCTACCACGCCCTTCTCCTCTAACATATCAATCAACCGGGCCGCTCTGGCATAGCCAATTCTCAATCGTCTCTGCAACAAAGAAGCCGATGCCCTTTTCGCCTCAACAACCATTCTTTTCGCTTCTTCATAAAGCGGCTCTTCTTCGTCAAATCCATATCCGGACACCTCTTCTCTCTCTTCTGAAACATTTTCTAATTCTTGAATTATTTCACCTTTCATTTCTGTTTTATATTCTGCTTTCTCTGCCTCTGCTTCAAGATATTTTACCACTTTTCTAACCTCCCTCTCTGAAACATAGGGGCCCTGAATTCTCTTCGGCTTCACTATCTCAGTTGAGATATGAAGCATATCTCCCGAACCTAGGAGTTTCTCAGCGCCGGCCGCGTCCAAAACGGTTCGGGAATCAACCTGAGAAGCGACCTGAAAAGTAATCCGCGAGGTAATATTGGCTTTAATTAAGCCGGTAATTACTTCTACTGACGGCCGTTGGGTAGCCACTATTAAATGAATGCCCACGGCCCGGGCCATTTGAGCCAACCGAACAATCGCGGATTCCACCTCCCTGCCTTTGGCTGCCATTAAATCAGCCAACTCGTCAATTATTAAAACAATAAAAGGCATTGGTTCGCTTTCATTTTTCAAAGCAAGCTCATTAAATCCCCTGATATCTCTTGCTCCGGCCCCTGACAGAATATCAAATCTCCTCTCCATCTCCCTGGTAAGCCACTTCAAAACAAGAACGGTCCTAGTTGCGTCATAAATTACCGGACATAAAAGATGGGGAAGATTATTATAAACCGGGAATTCCACCCTTTTAGGGTCAACCAAAATAATCCTTAAAAATTCCGGGCTGGAACTTCTGGTAGTGCCGTTTGGTTGATAAAGTAAACTTAAAATTAAAGAATTAAGAAAAATTGTTTTACCAGTTCCAGTACTACCGGCTACCAAAAGATGGGGCATTCTGGTTAAATCAGCGTAAATTGGCTTGCCGGAAACGTCCTGGCCCAAAGCGATAAGTAAACTTGAAGACGATTGTTGAAAATCAGGGTTTTCAATTAGACCCCTTAAACGAACCTGGGCCCGAATTTTATTAGGAATTTCAATGCCGACCAATGACCGGCCGGGAACCGGCGCCTCAATTCTAATTGGATGGCTGGCCAAGGCTAAAGATAAATCATTGGAAAGGGCGGTTATTTTAGATAACTTTATCCCTTCTGCCGGCTTTAAAGTATATTGAGTAACCGTGGGTCCAATATTTACTTCTGACATTAAAACCTCAATGCCAAAATTCTGCAAGGTCTTTTTAATAACAGCCGAATTTGTTCTGGTGTCTCCGCTGGTGGGAGCGCCACGGGTCGGCTCCAAGAGGTTAATAGGTGGCGGTTGAAAAGAAAAAAATTGGGGCTTAACAAGCGGCATAGTTGCTATTTTAATCCCGCCTTCAGACGGACTCTCTGAAAAAACTTTTGGCTCTTCCGAGCCAGGGACTTCTTTTACTTTAAGTTTTGGAGCAAAAATCTTCTTAATAATACCTCCCTCTTTTTGGGCCGATGGGAAAGAAGGGAATTCTTCTTCAGGGGGCCTGATATTGACCCTGACCAGAAACTGCCAAAAAATTAAAACACTGATAATAATTAAAGATAAAAAAATAAGCTGGGTCGCCCAAAAACCAAAATATTTCAGGAAGGGCCAGGAAATAAAATAA
>VGKE01000036.1 GCA_016867195.1 Candidatus Nealsoniibacteriota bacterium
TTGATTCAACTGTTAACGCTAATATTCAAATTGCCGACTGGATTACTGGCGCTCTTGCCTGGTTTTTAGAAAATAAACATCTTGGCAACGAATGTTATCAAATTTTGAAAAATAATTTATTAGGAGAGGGCAAAGAACTTTTTGAGAATTATTGGGAGAATAAATACAAAAATCAAAAAACCCAATCTTTTTGATTGAGTTCTTTGGTAGAAGTAGCGTCTTATGAGATGGTTAATCCACGGCTTTAGTCTCGGATGCTCCGAGGGAACACCATAGCATTCCGTAAGCTATTATTGCATACTTCTATTATCAGATTAGCACAGCAAGGCCTTGTCAATAGGTTAACCCGTGGATAACTTGAATCAATCTAAAGGGGGTAGTGAAAGTTCGGCTGGACTTTGTCCACTTTCCCCGCCCTTTCCACGAAAGGGCGGGGTTACCGAACTTCTACTACCCCCAAAGGTCGCAAAAATCAATCAAAAAACAAACCTATGAAAATAGATTTAACAAAGGAACAATATATAAGATTATTGGAAATGAGCTATGTCGCCAACAGTGTTTTGGGTATTTTGGGCGATGTTTTGACAGAGGAGACAAATTATAAGAAAAAATCAGATGAAGCAACTGAATTGGAAGATTATTTTATAAATTACGCTAAAGATTTTGGATGCGAGAATATGACCGAGCAATTCCACGGCAAAACCCTGTTAAAAGACGAAATTTACGAAAAGATACACGAAATAATAGATGAATACGATGATTATATTTTCTGGAATGAGTTAGAAGTCAGAATGGGGAAAAGAGACTTTGAAAGGACGAAAACCAAGGAAGAAGAAAAGCAGATTAGAGAAAACAACGGCTGGTATCCGGAAAGAATTCACGAAATATACGATAAATATGCTGAAGAATTTGAAAATCATGGCATAGACCGTTTTGAAGTAAGAACTAATGAAAAATAATTATGGCTAAAATTAAAGGAAAGATGTTGAATATATAAAAAATAAAGACCCTCTTTGGAGCCTGTATTGGGAATTATATTGTCGTTCTGCTATGTTTTTTGAAAATCCAAGTATTGTTAAACTTTTTGAAACCGAAACCAATTCTGTAAATATAAGAATCGCCCTACCTCAAGTTAGATAGTAGAGAAGCTTTGAGTTTCAATATAGTTATATCGTTCCCTGGCTTGTTTTCTAAGAAATTTTTTGTATTTTTCTTGTTCTTTCTGAATAATTTTAATGTCCTGCATCGTTTTTGGCGCTTTCTTTTCCAAGGTTTTAACGATTTCTATATTTCGATCAATTCTTGAAGTTTTAGAGTTGTTTTTCATATTTCTATTTAAAAGTAAGTTAGATTCAAGAATTAAAAGAAATGATGATTAACGATTTAAAGAAATACCGCGCCTTGGTGGAAAAATGCATTAACAAATCAAAAACGGCCTGGAGGAATTTAGCCAAGAAAAGAAAAGAATTGGCCCCGGTTACTCCGCGATTCATTAATGTATTAAATAAAATTAAAGATGAAATTTAACAAACTGACCAAATTTTTTTATAAGCATTTTCCCTCCTTGTTATTCAGAGATGCGGCCGATGAAGTGGAAAAATTTATTGTTTAAAATCAGGGTGGGGAGAGTTGTCGGCTCTTTCCCTTTTTAAGTAGTTGATAAGACGGCTTCCCGCCTTAACGCTTGCAAGGTCCGTAGAAAAAACCTTCAGGGTCTCCCAATTGCTGCCCCGCACCAATCTTAACAAGGGATATTGTAATACCTCGATTAGAGATGAAGTCGGCTTCGCCTTTAGTAAAAAATAAAACCACGAGCTTTAATGAGATTGGTGCGGGGCGAAGCGCGTCTGTTTTACCTCAACACTTGCCGTTGGCAATCCGATTCATCACCGGACCAGACGCCGCTTTACCCCTGCGTGGCGGGTTATTCAGCCACGCCCTGATTTTAGCATCATTATTATGACGGATTAAAGCGGAAATTGTTACAATCAAGCAGTTTTGATATAATGAGACAAGAGATTAAAAAATTAAATAATTTTAGAGATATGAACAAAAAGAAAGAGAAAAGAGAGAAAGGGGGATGCATCGCTTTTGAACGGGGTTTTAGGCGTTTTTTAAAAAATAAATTGATTAAAAAATAGTTTCAAATAATAAATAAATCCATAAAAGAAAAAATTAATGCATAATAATAAAGAGGAAAGAATTTTTTCTGTTTCTGAATATATTGGTTATCTTAATAAGGGATTAAGAGAATTCGCTGCCAGGATTATCGGAGAAGTCAGCGAAGTAAAAGTAGGACCGAGCGGGCATGTTTATTTTTCTTTAAAAGACGAAGGAGATGGGGGCATAATTAATTGCATAATCTGGAGGTCAAGATATCATTTATACGGAATTGAATTAAAAGAGGGGCTGAAAATTATAGCCGCTGGTTATCCGGAGATATATCCACCGAGCGGAAGGATTTCTTTTTTAGCCGAAGTAATTGAACACGTTGGAGAAGGGAGGTTGAAAAAAGAATACGAAATGTTAAAGAAAAAACTCAGCCAAGAAGGGCTTTTTAGCGAGGAAAGAAAACGTCCGCTCCCGATTTATCCCCAGAAGATTGGCTTGATTACTTCTTTAAAAGGAGCGGTTATAGCCGATTTTTCCAATAATTTAGGCAAATTCGGTTTTAAGGTTAAGATTATTGATTCCCGAGTTGAGGGCCAGGCAGCGGTTAGCGACCTTTTATCTTCTATTAAAACATTCAAAAAAGAGGATATTGAGGTCCTGGTTATTATGCGGGGCGGCGGTTCATTGGAATCAATGCTCGCTTTTAATAATGAATTATTGGTTAGAGAGGTGGTTGATTTCCCTGTTCCGGTAATTGCGGCTATTGGCCATCATAAAGATGCTCCCTTGGTTGCCTTAGCCGCTGACCTGGCTGTTTCTACTCCCAGCATCGCGGCAACCGCGCTGAGCGAGTCCTGGAAACGAACCGCTTTGTTTTTGGAAAGATACGAAAGAAATATAATCGGCGACTATGAAAACGGTTTGAATAATGTTAAAATAAACCTAAGAAATTTAATTCCCGATTTATTTCTCGGGTTTAAGTCAATATTATCCAGAGTTATTAAACAATTAGAATATATTGAAAAGGCAATTAATTCCCATAATCCGGAGCGGCAATTATGTCTCGGTTACAGCATCGCCAGTCGCGGCGGCAGAATAATAAGACGGATAAAAGATGTTGAAATGGGAAAAGATATTGATTTAAGGGTAACAGACGGAATAATAATTTCAAAGGTTAAAAATACCCGCCTTGTGTAAAATCCGTGCGATCGCACGAATTTTACACAGGGTAAAAAATTTGGAAACTTAGTTTCCAAATCAACAAATCAAAAAGATGTTAAAAGAAACTAAAGAAACTAAAGAAACTAAAGAAAAACAAGAGGCCGGGGACTTAAATAGCAACCTGAAATGTTTATCCGAAATCACCGGCTGGTTTGAGAATCAGGAGGAAATTGACGTTGAAGAGGGATTAAAAAGGGTGAAAGAGGCGGTAAGAATTATCAAGGCGAGCAAAGAAAGATTAAAAGCCATTGAGAATGAATTTGAAGAAATAAAAAAAGAGATAGACATTGAAGATGTCGGACAATAACGCCCAATGCCCGATGTTAAAAATATTATAAAGATGTTTCAATTAATGTGATTGAAGTAGAAATAAGAAGCAGGATAAAAAACATAGATTTTTTAAGAGAATCCTTAAAAAAGACAGGGGCGTCTTTTATTGAGAATAAGAAGCAAATAGATAAAGTATTTGGGAGCCCTATATTTTTAGACGAGAATACAAAAGTAATTGAAGGCGGTTTAAGCGCCAGGATACGACAGGTAGATGATAAAATTCAGTTGGAATTCAAAGAAATTGTTAGAGAAGGAGGCGGCCTTGAAGTAGAAGCCGGACTTGATAGAATGGAAGACGGAATCAGTTTTTTGAATAAACTGAATTTCACAGAAGCCTTTACCATTTCTAAAACAAGAGAGATTTATTCTTATAAAGATTTTTTAATTTCTGTTGACCGGGTAGATGGGCTGGGAGATTTTATTGAAGTTGAAAAAATGGTTCAGAATCAGGGAGAAATAAGCAAGGCAAGGGGGGAATGTTTGGGCTTGTTAAAGCAATTGGCCCCTGATTTTGAAATAGTAAATGAAAAATACGGGGACTTAATGCAAAACATTATTAACAATAAAAAAAATGGAAAATAAAATAAAAAAATTGATTTCTTTCTTGCGTAAGGCAGGAAATATGAAAACAGCTTTGAGGTTTAGCGAAAACAAGGGTATGCCAAAAGATTCAGCCGCCTCGCATTCGTGGAGGACCTCTTTGATGTGTTTTCTTTTAACAGATGAACTTGGCATAAGAGTTGACCTTCCGAAGGTCTTGAAAATGGCCATAGTCCACGATATTGTAGAATCTATTGTGGGTAATACAGATTACGTTTTATTGGCGACCAATAAAGTAAGCGAGAGTCAAAAAAAAGAAGCGGAAAAAGGGGCAATAGAAGAATTGGCCGATATGTTGCCGGAACTCTCCGGTTTAGAAATTTATAATTTGTGGAACGAATACGAAGAAGGAAAAACAAGAGAAGCAAAATTCGTTAAAGCGGTTAATAAATTAGAAACTCTGATTTATTTGTCAGAGGTTGGTTACAGATATTATGATAGACCCAAGTTAATATTTAATTATGCAGACGAGGCAATTAGCGATTTCCCCGAATTGGCCGGAGTTTTGGAAGTAATCAAGGAAAATATTAAAAAAGAATTTAAAAAAGGAAATATTTCCTGGGAGGAGTAAAAATGGAAAAGAAACTTTTAAATATAGCTATAGCCCCGTTAATTCACGATAATAAGATACTGCTCCTGAAAAGAAATAAACCCCCTTTTAGGGGATTGTGGGGAATGCCGGGGTGCAAGGCAGAATTTGGCGAACACATTGTTTTTGGACGTGTTTTTGGACGTGCGATGTCTGAAATGGTCTGAAATGTTATGAAAGGAGATATTATTCACCTTTTAAATAGGGGAGTTGAGAAAAGAAAAGTTTTTCTTACAGACAAAGACTATTTTAGGTTTGTTTATAATCTTTATGATTTTAACGATGTTAATAATGTAATTTCAGCTTATTATTATAGGCGTAAGCCATTAATAAAT